>NZ_JBLWEX010000140.1:0-11699 GCF_048323875.1 Yersinia sp. LJYL362 | reverse complement strand
TTAACAATGTGGAAGAAGCCGAAGATGGCGTAGACGCATTGAATAAATTACGTACGGGTGGTTTTGATTTTGTGGTTTCTGACTGGAACATGCCGAATATGGATGGCCTGGACCTGTTGAAAACTATCCGTGCTGATGGGGCTCTTGGTACTCTGCCCGTTCTGATGGTCACGGCTGAAGCTAAAAAAGAGAATATCATCGCAGCAGCGCAAGCAGGTGCCAGTGGTTATGTAGTGAAACCTTTCACTGCCGCTACCTTGGAAGAGAAGCTCAATAAGATTTTTGAAAAGTTGGGTATGTAAGGAGGCGAGATGAGTAACCATCAAATGCCCGCAACAGATGCGGCATCAGCCAGTGATATAATAAGTCGTATTGGCCAACTGACGCGGATGTTACGCGACAGTTTGCGTGAGTTGGGTCTTGATCAGGCAATTGCTCAGGCGGCAGAAGCCATTCCTGATGCCCGTGACCGTCTGGACTATGTGGTTCATATGACAGCGCAGGCTGCGGAAAGAGCCTTGAACTGTGTTGAAGCAGCACAGCCGCGTCAGAATGAACTTGAGTCATCCGCTAAAGCACTAAAAGTTCGCTGGGATGAATGGTTTGAGAATCCAATCGAGCTGTCAGATGCCCGTTCTCTGGTCACTGATACCCGTGAATATCTGGATGTGGTGCCACAACATACCTCATTTACCAATGCGCAATTATTGGAAATCATGATGGCGCAGGATTTCCAAGACCTGACGGGTCAGGTTATCAAGCGCATGATGGATGTGGTGCAAGAAATTGAGAAACAGTTATTAATGGTATTGATGGAGAACATTCCTGATATGCCGTCAAAACCGCAAAAACCGACCGACAGTCTACTCAATGGGCCGCAACTGGATAAAAATGGCGCTGGCGTCATTGCCAGCCAAGACCAGGTTGATGATCTGTTAGATAGCTTGGGTTTCTAAGCGGCAGAAAATGTTTCGGGTGCAGATGAGGTCGTTTCCTCATCTGCATGGCCGTTGGCTAAGATGTATTTCTCCGCGCCGCTTTTATTTTTTATGGCACCCTACCATTTCCTGATACAATTTTTGGGCTAACGACACAGCTTTGCCCGCATTGACTCGCCCGTATCCATACCATTCACTGTGACCATTTTCATCATAGCCTCCATTTTTTTCATCTATTTTGTCGCAACTGTCGCGAATGATATCTTTGACCTCTTGATAGTTCAGAGTGGGGTTGACTGAAATAATCAAAGCGGCAACACCGGCAGCACCGGGACAGGCGCTGGAAGTCCCACCAAAATTATTAATATAATTACCAAAAATATCCCCTACAGCCGTGCTAGCCCCTGGGTTATCACCATATTCACGACGCAGATCGGTGGTCCAGATACCCGTGGTTAGAGGGGCAGGGTTGCCGAACGTGGGGTCTTCATAATCGTCACTGGGAAAAGAACACCAAAGTGATTTACCATAATTGCTGTAAACGGATCGGGTACTCCGATCATTACAAGCCGCGACAGCAATAACCGATTCATAACTGGCGTAACCATCTATCTCGACGGATTCATTGCCGTTACCGGCTGCAAAAAGGACGACACACCCCTTGCCTTTGCGCCCTTTATCAATAGCATAATCAATAGCCATACGAGTCAATGCTGGCAGTGCGGCCACAACGTCATGTTGAGGATCATCTGAGTTAGCCGACAGGCTGCCTTTCGGCCCCCAACTGCAAGAGATAACATCAGCTCCATGATCTGCTGCCCACACGAAAGCAAGAGCTTCATCTAACGAACCTAACCCGCTAACTTGACGTATTGGCATAAGGTTAGCTTCTGGTGCCACACCAGAGGCACCATAGCGGCCATCGGCACAGGCCACCCCTGCACATGGCGTACCGTGAGTATCATATTTGCCCGGTGTAGGATCATCATCGATGTTGGTACCAGATAGGTTACAAGGATGGAGTATCTTTCCTTCACGACTAAACTCCGGATGACCCATATCGAAACCGTCATCAATGACGGCGATAGTTGTGTCTTTGCCTAAGGTGATTTTGTGCGCACTTTCAACATTGGCGCTGGCGTCAACCTCGACTTCACGACGCACGGTGGTTTTCTTTAAATGCCACTGGTTAGGGTGAATGGTTTTGTGTTCTTTGTGATAAATTAATTCAGGATGACAATACTTAATATCCTTTCTATTTAAAATGTTTTCGGCAAGAGTAAAAGTGTCGTCGCCGGTGTCTTCTTGTGCTGAAACAAAATAAGCATTTTTAAGAAATGCTATTTTCATCTTAATGGTAAGCGTATATCCACATATTATTTTTTCACATTCAGATTCGGATAAATCATCATTGAATTGAACGAATATATTTTCTGTATAAATAAATGGCTGTTTGCTATTTTCAGTTTTAAATCCATACCCGGCGAACCTGACCATTTTATTATTAGCGATAACTTTCTTGATCTCATTCACTCTATCCGTGGGGGCATCTATGCTGATAACATAGGTATTAGCACTTGGAATACTGAAAATGATTTTATATTTTATAGTGTTATCGTTGATGGCGCTGAGCATCATGGTGGAGAAAATCCTCTCTGGATGCATCCTTATAACAAGGGTATGAGCCGATTTTATTATTGAGATGATTTTTCTTTCATTGCTCAAAACATCATAAGTAACGTCAAATCTTTTCATTTTAATTTCCCTTTAATATGAATGTTATGATTTTACTATTATCTGGATAGCTATTATTCAGATGTGGAGAAATGGCTGGAGCCAAAACTGTTTATATAACACTCAACCTGTCTATATACTCAACAAGCCCGTTTTAAATGTTCAATTAACTTAATAATAATTGCAATGTCATTTTTCATATTATAACAACCTTAGCTATGCGGGCATTTGACGTGCAAGGCATGTTTTACTCATAAATTCACTCCAATCTATGCTGATGGAGTGCACTCATCCGAGAAATAACCCCCTAATTGCAGCGTTGTTCCATCCATAGGCTAACTAAATGTTTGTCATGCTACGCATATTAATTTTCTCTTAGATGGGAACGCTTACGCTGAACAGGAACATTTACGCTAACAGAAGCCATTGCTGTGGCTGAAGATAGCGATGCGGACAAAAGCGAGGAACCCACAGCCCATAAGCTGGAGAAGGCTCGCGAGAAAGGCCAGATACCGCGTTCACGCGAACTGACCTCGATGCTGATGCTCGGGGCCGGTTTGGCTATTCTGTGGGTTTCGGGGGAATCGATGGCGCGTCAACTGGCTGCCATGATTGCTCAGGGGTTGCATTTTGATCACGGCCTTATCAGTGATGATAAGCAAATGCTGCGCCAAATTGGCATGTTACTCAGGCAAACGCTGATAGCGCTGATACCCATTTTTGCCGGATTGGTCATAGTGGCAATGGCGGTACCGATGCTACTGGGTGGTGTACTGTTTAGCGGCGAGTCAATCAAATTTGACCTCAAGCGGATGAGTCCGATTGCCGGTTTAAAGCGGATGTTCTCCTCTCAGGCGCTGGCTGAACTGCTAAAAGCCATCTTGAAAGCGACACTGGTGGGGTGGGTTACCGGCATATTTCTCTGGCATAACTGGCCCGATATGATGCGGTTAATGGCCGCTCCTCCGGTGGCCGCCTTAGGTGATGCGCTCCACTTGATTATTTTCTGTGGGCTAGTGGTGGTTTTAGGTTTGACCCCCATGGTCGGTTTTGATGTGTTTTTCCAAATAACCAGCCATATTAAAAAGTTACGTATGACCAAACAGGAAATACGTGATGAGTTCAAGGATCAAGAAGGTGATCCTCATGTGAAAGGGCGTATTCGCCAGCAGCAACGGGCCATGGCCCGCCGGCGGATGATGGCTGATGTGCACAAAGCTGATGTGATAGTGACTAACCCGACTCACTATGCTGTTGCGTTGCAATACAACGAAACCAAAATGAGTGCGCCAAAAGTCCTGGCGAAAGGGGCGGGAGCCGTGGCGCTGCGCATTCGTGAATTGGGCGCTGAACATCGCATTCCTTTATTAGAAGCTCCGCCGCTGGCCAGGGCATTATTCCGGCACAGCGAAGTGGGTCAACATATTCCTGCCACCCTTTATGCGGCAGTAGCTGAAGTCCTTGCCTGGGTGTATCAGCTGAAACGCTGGAAGCGGGAAGGTGGGCTAATCCCGAAAAAACCTGAACATCTGCCGGTACCGGAAGGGCTGGATTTTGCAACAGAAGAGAGTGAGACTGACTAATGGCTAATTTGGCCGCCCTGCTTCGTTTACCGGGCAATTTCAAAGATACGCAGTGGCAAATTCTTGCCGGGCCAATCTTAATCCTCATGATCTTGTCGATGATGGTGCTGCCACTGCCGCCTTTCGTCCTTGATTTGCTGTTTACCTTCAACATCGCGCTGTCCATCATGGTGTTGCTGGTTGCGATGTTTACTCAGCGTACTTTGGATTTCGCGGCATTCCCGACTATTCTGTTGTTCTCGACTTTACTGCGTTTATCCCTAAACGTGGCCTCTACTCGTATTATTTTGATGGATGGGCATACCGGTGCTGCGGCAGCAGGACGGGTGGTTGAAGCATTTGGCCATTTCCTGGTGGGCGGTAACTTCGCCATCGGTATCGTGGTCTTTGTTATTTTAGTGATCATCAACTTTATGGTCATCACCAAAGGGGCTGGGCGTATTGCTGAAGTTGGCGCACGTTTTGTTCTCGATGGTATGCCCGGTAAGCAGATGGCCATCGACGCCGACTTAAACGCCGGTTTGATTGGTGAAGACGAAGCGAAAAAGCGCCGCTCTGATGTGACACAAGAAGCGGACTTCTACGGTTCAATGGACGGGGCCAGTAAGTTTGTTCGTGGTGATGCTGTTGCTGGGTTACTGATTATGGTCATTAACGTGGTCGGGGGCCTGTTAGTCGGGGTACTTCAGCACAATATGGCTGTGGGTCATGCAGCAGAAACCTATACATTGTTGACCATTGGTGACGGCTTGGTTGCGCAAATCCCGGCATTGGTTATCTCCACCGCCGCGGGTGTTATTGTTACCCGTGTGAGCACTGATCAGGATGTCGGCCAGCAAATGGTCACCCAGTTGTTCAACAACCCGCGGGTGATGGTGTTGAGTGCGGCCGTATTGGGTTTACTGGGTATGGTGCCCGGTATGCCTAACTTTGTGTTTCTGCTATTCACCGCGGCCTTATTGGCTCTGGCCTGGCGTTTACGGGGTAAACAGTCGCAGCAACCGGCAGCCGCAGAAGCTCCGGTTATGCAGGATCAACAACAAGCGACGGAAGCCACCTGGTCAGATGTTCAACTGGAAGATCCTCTGGGTATGGAAGTTGGCTATCGCCTAATCCCGATGGTTGATTTCCAGCAAAATGGTGAGTTACTCGGGCGTATTCGCAGTATCCGCAAAAAGTTTGCTCAAGAAATGGGCTATCTGCCGCCGGTGGTTCATATCAGGGATAATCTGGAACTCCCGCCTGCGAGTTATCGGATCCTCATGAAAGGGGTTGAGATTGGCAGTGGTGAAGCCCATCCGGGCCGCTGGCTGGCGATCAACCCAGGTAATGCGGTTGGGACATTGCCTGGCGAAGCGACACAAGATCCTGCCTTTGGTTTGGCTGCGGTCTGGATTGAAAGTGCATTACGTGAACAAGCACAGATTCAAGGGTTTACCGTGGTTGAGGCCAGTACGGTCGTCGCCACACATTTGAATCACCTGATCAGTCAATATGCGAGTGACTTGTTCGGTCGTCAGGAAACCCAGCAGTTGTTAGATAGGGTTTCACAAGAGATGCCGAAGCTGACCGAGGACTTTATTCCCGGAGTGGTGACTTTAACCACGCTGCATAAGGTGCTGCAAAACCTGTTACTGGAGCGAGTCTCCATTCGTGATATGCGCACCATTATTGAGACGCTTGCCGAGCATGCGCCAAATCAAACCGACCCTTATGAGTTAACCGCGGTGGTACGCGTCGCGCTGGGCCGCTCAATTGCCCAGCAGTGGTTCCCTGGTACCGGTGAGATTCAAGTCATTGGGTTGGATGCAGCCTTAGAGCGTTTGTTATTACAAGCACTGCAAGGTGGTAGCGGTTTAGAGCCGGGGCTGGCTGACCGTCTACTGGAACAATCCAAGCAAGCGCTGCAACGTCAAGAGATGCTGGGCGCTCCGCCAGTGTTGTTGGTTAACCACGCACTGCGTGCATTATTAGCCCGCTTCTTGCGCCGCAGCCTGCCGCAGATGGTGGTGCTGTCTAATCTGGAAATCGGCGACAATCGCCAAATCCGCATGACCTCAACCATTGGAGCTGCCTGATGCTGACTTGTCTTTCCCGAAGCGTTCTGGTGGGCTTATTTTCAATCGGAATATTGCCACTAAATGCAATAGCTTCAGGCTCTTGGGTTGCCGAAGATATTGGTGTTACTCAGAGTTTTCGCGGTGTGGCAATCTCCGCCAAACCGCTACAATCACCGGTTGCACTGGCTCAAGAAAATGCGCGAATTGTATCGATAAGTTGGCGCTACCAATTAATGTCAGCAGCACCAGATGGTTTACAAGTTAAATTATGTACGCCAAGCCGCTGTATGCCACTTGAGGGTGGCAGCGGGCTGAGTCGTGGATTGGCCGGAGAAGCGGCTGCGACTCAGCTGACATTTATCTACTTTATCGCAGGAAAAGGGCGGGTCAATCCGCCACTGCAAGTCATTAATAACCAGGTCATCGTCAATTATCGTTGAATCCAAAATGGATAAGTGAAGGCGCAACACATAGGAAGTAGCATCATGCTGCTTAGCTGTTTTGCCTGCGCTGTTGAATGTACTGACATCGCCATTACACCGCAAAAAACCAAACTCAATAGTACACTCTGTTTTTTCATATACCCTCCTTTAAACTAAGCCAACGGTTGCTTAGCCTTGTCAGATTAATACCTCGTGAAAAATGGAGAGAGTCTATTTTATGAGACGAATGTAAGCTATTTTGATAATAAGAATATATCGCCATATATATTCAGGTTAAATATAACCTGGCAATTAAATTAACCAGTCAATATTACCATGATGACTTGTTTTGTATTTTATTTGTTACCGCTGTTGTTTTTAATGTTTTAATTTCCTTTTTTTAAGTTCTGCTATTCTATTATTGGTGTTTGCAAGAATGAAGAAGAGGTCATTTCTTGTCGCTGTTTTCATTTCTGCTATTTAAGTAAGTATTGTCGCGTTAATTTATACCTAAGGGGTACATTAATGTATTCATTTTTTAATGCACTAACTATGACTAAAATAATTTACAAGTTAATATTGTTGACTGGTTTAATATTTGGCATATTTACTTATGGGTTCTCACAGCAATATTATTTTAATTCAGAAGAGTTAGATAACCCTGCTAACCACAATGAAACCATCAATAAGATGATCAATACCGGAACCAGTCTGGCGGCGTCGGGTAATGCATCCAATATTGCCAGGTCAATGGTAAATGATGCGGCAAATCAGGAAATAAAACACTGGTTAAATAGATTCGGGACGGCTCAGGTTAATGTTAACTTTGATAAAAAATTCTCCCCCAAAGAAAGTTCTCTTGATTGGTTGTTGCCTTGGTATGACTCTGCTTCGTATATCTTTTTTAGTCAGTTGGGTATAAGAAATAAAGACAGTCGCAATACCCTTAATATCGGCGCTGGGGTGCGTACCTTCCAACAAAGCTGGATGTATGGCTTTAACACTTTCTATGACAATGATATGACCGGGCACAATCATCGTCTTGGCGTGGGTGCAGAAGCCTGGACTGATTATTTACAGTTATCGGCTAATGGTTATTTTCGTCTCAATGGATGGCATCAATCTCGTGATTTCGTTGACTATAATGAGCGCCCGGCAAGCGGAGGTGATATTCACGCTAAAGCGTATTTACCTGCACTTCCACAGTTGGGTGGAAAATTAAAATATGAGCAATATCATGGTGAGCGGGTGGCTTTGTTTGGTAAAGATAACCTGCAAAGTAACCCTTATGCGGTGACCGCAGGGCTTATCTATACGCCGATCCCCTTTATTACTCTGGGGGTCGATCAACGAATGGGAAAAAGTCGGCAGCATGAAACACAATGGAATTTACAAATGGATTATCGACTGGGGGAAAGTTTCCGTTCGCAGTTTAGCCCCGCAGCAGTGGCCGGAACCCGTTTACTGGCTGAGAGCCGTTATAATCTGGTTGAACGCAATCCAAATATTGTTCTGGAATACCAAAAACAGAATACTTTCAAATTAGCATTCTCACCTGCCGTACTCTCCGGCCTGCCGGGGCAGGTTTATTCCGTTGGTGCACAAATACAGTCTCAATCTGCACTACAACGTATTCTCTGGAATGATGCGCAATGGGTTGCTGCCGGCGGTAAATTAATACCCGTCAGTGCAACAGATTACAATGTGGTCTTACCGCCTTATAAACCGGTGGCACCAGCGAGTCGTACTGCGGGGAAAGCTAGCGAGAGCGAACCGGCGGTTAATACCTATACCCTCAGCGCAACGGCTATCGATAACCGGGGCAATAGTTCTAATCCATCTACTTTGACCGTTATTGTGCAGCAACCTCAGTTTGTTATCACCTCGGAGGTGACTGATGATGGTGCACTTGCTGATGGCAGTACGCCCATCACGGTGAAATTTACAGTGACTGATAGTGATAGTTCGCCGATTGTCGGGCAAGAGGGGGTGATAACCACCAGTAATGGCGCGCTTCCCAGTAAAGTCACGGAAAAAACCGATGCGCAGGGCGTGATAAGCATTGCATTAACTAGCACCACTGCTGGGGTGTCAGTGGTCACTTTAGATATTCAGGGGCAACAGTCTACTACTGATGTGCGATTTGCCGTGCTGCCGCCAGATGTCACAAACTCAAGTTTTAACGTTTCCACAGCTGATATTGTTGCCGATGGTACTATGTCATCGCTACTATCATTTATACCGCGTAATAAAAATAATGAGTTTGTCAGCGGAATAAAAGATCTTGAATTTATTCAAAGTGGTGTGTCGATAAATATCGGTACGATCACCGAAAATGCTGACGACTATACCGCCAATGTGGTGGGGAATTCCGTTGGAAATGTCGACATCACGCCGCAGGTGGATGGGGTGCCATTTAGCTCGTTGCAGAAAACAATTACCTTATATCCGATACCAAAGATAACCGGTATTAAGGTGAACGGTGAGCAATTTGCCACAGATAAAAGCTTCCCCAAAACTATCTTCCAGGGTGCTACGTTCCAATTGGAGATGAATGATAATGTGACAAATAATACCCAGTATGACTGGACATCATCCTATGCGGCCAGCGCGTCGGTTGATAGTCAGGGTCAGGTCAAGATTGCCTATAAGACCTATAGCAGCACCGTCATTGTGACGGCAAAAAGTAAAAAATTCCCGACTTATACGGCAACCTATCAATTCAAACCTAATTTGTGGGTCTTCATGGGAAGCAGTTCGCTGATGGATAGTTTAGCTGCGAGTAGAGCGTGTCAGCAGCTTGGTGATTTCGTAGCGCTGATTGAGTCCTCGCGCGCCACCAATGGCGGCACGCGTTCAGCTGACGCTACTTTGTGGGGCGAGTGGGGGAGTTTGGCCGCCTATAGTTCAAGCTGGCCAACAGGCAATTATTGGGCCAAAACGACCAGCACAGATTTTGTCGCCATGGATATGACTAGTGGTGCATTGCAGGGAGCATCGGTGTCATCAGCATATCCACTGTGCTCGGAGCCTCAATAGTGCTAAATACCAATCTTGCGGCCCAGCAAACTGGCACCTTTAGAGTGACCATCTGGCCCATACAGTGATTGGCCGTGGCGTGTATTCAACACCGCCAGCGCCTGAGTGTTGTGCTCAATATGTTGTTGCAGCAAAAGCCCGTTATGCAGGTTGCCGTAGCGCAGGCCTTCGGCCAGTTCCAAAATACGTTGCCAGCGCTCCGCTAATGCAGTGACGTTGCTGTAGGGCGCTTGAATATTGATACTTTTTTCGGTGGTGAGCCGGGTCTGGTCCAGATAAGCCAAGGTCGCTAAAATTGAACTTTTTTGTTCAGTTACGCCTTGCAACACGATACCTTGAATCCGACCGGAGCACAGCAGTTGCTGCTCTTGCGCTACGACGGTTTTCAGCGATTCAAGCAGTTCCAGTTGCTGGTCCAGATTGGTTTGTAATCTTTCCACCACCACCTATCCTTTTACGGTTAATAATTTTACGGGCAACGATTGTTGTTACGTCTAGCTATTCTTCAGGTCATCGGCAACATTTTTGAGCAAGGCATCGGCAATTTTACCGGTATCCATGGTCAGTTGGCCTGAACGGATCGCCTGTTTTAAGGTTTCTACACGTTCTACATTGATGTCCTGGCTGCCCGGTTGCATCAGTTTTGCCTGCGCATCACTCAATTTAACCTCAGTACCACTTACCGGTGTTTTTGATTGAGCGGAAGGTTTACGCGTTTGTTGCGCAATATCACTGGTTTCCCGTGGCTGCACTTGTGTCACCGGTAATAGCGGTTGAGTGCGATCAATACTCATGTTCTGTTGCTCCCTCTATAGCGGGATTGACGTTTATCGACCCGCAAGACTTTTATCTTTCAGTAAAAGAATGGCGGGATTGTCACTTTTTACCCGCAAATAACTGCATATTAGGGTTATCGGCACAGGTTAAAAAAACTTTAATAACTATAACATAATACGAACGGTGCCATCGTCGGCCACGGTGCCACTGACGATTTGGCCTGATGCCATGCGCACCCGAACAGTATCTTGAATGGCCGCATTATTCATCGCCTTACCATTACTGTTAACATTAAACCCTTCACCCTGTGCCAAGACCTGCACATCTTGCCCTGCTTTTATTATCCACAGGCGGCGCAACATATTGCGTGTTAGCGGTTGGCCAGCATTGATTTGTCGCAAGCTGACCGCACCTTGAGCAAAGTTGGGTTCCAATAACGCGCCGGGAGGTAGGGTATCGAGCCGACCTTTTTTCATTTCGATATCTTGCGGTGTAATTTTTTCACCTGCTGCCAGTTGACGAGCCGCCACTGCATAATGACCACTGACTTGTACTTGGGTCTGAATAAAACGCCGCACACCATCACAACGGACCGACAGACTAATATTGCCCCAAGTGCGGGCATTAGCCGGGAGCGTTATCTCCGGCATATCACATTGTGGCCACTGGTTCTGCGGGGTTTTAATCACCACGTTAACCTGGCTCTCTTTATCCGGATATTGCTGTTGGAAGAATTGATTTACCTGCACTGATAAATCTGTCGCCATCGCTTGATGAGTGACGGCTTGACTCAGCAACAGCACCCCCAATGCACATTTTATGACGCCATTTCTGTTCATTGCCATCCATCTCTTCTCCGTCTACACAACCCGGTAACACCGAGTCGGCCCCTGTTACCCACTAGTGTACCTGTACCTCGCTGAGGTTAAGGGAACAAATAGCAACGCATTTTGCCCTTATTCTGACGATAGGCTTCCCTGTACGGCGTTTATGCTGTCGGCTCCAAATTCTAACCTTGTGGGGGGACTATGCTCGACAAACTGGACGGTGCTCTGCGTTTTCAACAAGAGGCGCTTAATTTGCGCGCGCAACGACAGGAGATCCTGTCGTCCAATATTGCTAATGCGGATACACCCGGCTTTCAGG
>NZ_JBLWEX010000139.1:0-11576 GCF_048323875.1 Yersinia sp. LJYL362 | reverse complement strand
AGGCTGAACAAGATTGCTGAGATAGCAATAAGACCCATGATGACCACGAATACGTTGCTTACTTTACCGCTGTATTTACGCATCGCCGGAACTTTATGGATGGCGTACATTGGCATCAGGAACAATAGCATCGCGATGATTGGGCCACCCAGCGTTTCAATCATGCCGAGAATGCTTGGGTTCATGGTTGCTACGATCCAGGTAGTGACCAGCATGAACAGGGCAGTAATGCGGTTCAATTTGTCATGATTGATCTCTTTGCCTTTGCTGCGCAGAGATTTGATCATCATGCCATTGAAGCCTTCACGTGCGCCCAGATAGTGGCCCAGGAAAGATTTAGTGATAGCGATAAAGGCAATAACCGGTGCCATGTAGGCAATCATTGGGGTATTAAAGTGGTTAGCCAGGTAAGACAGAATGGAGATATTCTGGCTTTTCGCTTCTGCCAGATCCGCAGGGGACAGGCTCAGGACGCAACTGAATACGAAGAACATCACGGTAACAACCATCATGATGTGTGCGAAAGCTAAAATGCGCGAGCATTTTTTCTCAGCATCAACACCATATTCTTCGCGTTTTGCTACTGCAAAGGCAGAGATGATTGGGGAGTGGTTGAATGAGAACACCATCACCGGAATGACCAGCCACAGAGTCATCCACAGACCACTACCAGTACCATTGCCATCCATGGAAACGTGTTCGAAGATAGCACTTGACCAGTTAGGGATCAGGTAAACAGCCAGCAGCATTAGGACTGCAACAAATGGGAATACCAGAATACTCATTGCTTTCACAATGGCATGCTCACCAAAACGCACGATAGTCATCAGGCCGATGATAAGGATCAGCGACAGAATGGCACGTGGTGGGGATGGCAGATGCATCTGATGAGTAATAAAGCTATCAACGGTGTTGGTAATCGCGACACTGTAGACCAACAAAATTGGGTAGATAGCGAAGAAGTAAAGCAGGGTAATCAGTTTACCCGCGCCTTGACCAAAATGCTCTTCAACCACTTCAGTGATATCTTCTCCCGGATTTTTACCTGACAGCACAAAACGGCACAGGCCACGGTGCGCATAGAAGGTCATAGGAAAAGCAATAATAGCCATAACGATCAGAGGTAGAAGGCCACCGATACCCGCATTGATTGGCAGGAACAATACACCTGCGCCGATTGCGGTACCGTACAGACCCAACATCCACATGGTGTCACTTTTACGCCATGTACTTGATGAAGTTTTTCCCGAGGAGGCAATAGTGCCTGTTTGAGTAGTGTCCATGAAAAATCTCCAATGTGAACACGTTAATTTAAAATTAAGAGCCGAAAGTTAAGTACCTGTAATGCCTTATTTAGCGACGTTATCAGGCGAAAAATTCAGTCGAAACGATTTGTTTAAAGTTGGTACCCTGGTTATTACTTTGGTGTCGTGGTTGTGATTTATACCTAAACGTTAAAGTGCAAAATTTAACCGATTTTAAGAGGGTGAATTCGCTTTATCGGATATTTTTGTTGTTCAATAAAGAACAGTAGTTTTTGCTGGCGGCAAGATAGCGATTTGTAGTGAAAACTACCGTGATCATGCTCGCAAATGCTCAATAAACTCGACATTCATGACTTGTTGCGGATTTACAAACTATTGTTATATGAATGTTTATAATCCATCAATAAGCACAATGAAAAACACTTCTTTCTTACTGAACAATAAATAAACGATTTATTTTTTATCCCTTAATACCTTGGTGGGCAATATATTTTAACCCAGCTTGCGAATCTAGTAAAAATCAGTTTTTTAACCGGTTTGTTGACGAACATCATTAATGCAAAGAAAGTTAATTTGATTAACTTATTGATATTAAAGGTATTATGATTTTTTGTGTGAATAAGCAATAGCATCTGGAAATGGCGGTGATATAAACAGTGAAATAAGAAAACAACAATAACAGTGTTGATGGATGGGAATAAGTCAGCGAGTGATTATTGGTACTCTATGCTTTATTTGTCATATGAAAATGAGCGATTAGTAATTGTCAGACAATAAACTAACGCCATTCCTTTAATTGAATGCATTAAAAGAACACTAAATGTTAAATTAATTTACCTTAAGCCCAAATATAAGTGGATATTAATTCGACAATGGAATCGTGTTTTAAATTTAGCATGGATAAAAGCACCATTAAGCCACAAATTAAATATGGTTATTTGCCGTCAGATTATTTTGCTTAAATATAATCCATTTTTTATCTGATATAGGCAAAGAAATTATCTACTGAGTATTTTGTGAACTAGGATTTTTACTATGTAATCAAGGGTGTCAGCCATTATGGATAACATCAATGAGAGGGGGAATCTAGCGAGCAGTAGGATGCGGTGCGCGCATCTTGCCCGTTATCCGTATCTATACTCGTTATACTTCAAGCTGCATGTGCGTTGGCTACGTTCAATTACCCGAATCACTTACGAGAGTAAGCTCATCGGGGTTCTCTCTCTTACCGCCTTCCTGCGACTCGAATTATTTAGAGTATATAAGGGGGAAAAGAATCTAACAGTAGGTTTTGATATTGTGCTGTAAAAAGAACTGGCTGAATTCGCTATCGGGCTGACGGTTGGTCACGATGGCATCAAAAAGTGTTAGCGCGCCAATACTGGCGGGCTTGATTTTGCCAAATTTACTGTGGTCAGCCACCAGGATTTTATGCTGGGATTTGGCTATAGCGCGGTGTTTCAACAAGATCTCATCAAAGTTGAAACAGGTGGCTCCATACTCAATAGAAACGCCCGCCGCAGAGATAAAAGCTTTATTTGGGCAAGCATTGTCCAGCTCATTATGTTGGCTGATAGGGGTAAAAATATAGTTATTGGGCTTGAATTCACCCCCGCACAAGATAACTTTGCAATTGGGTTTGTCTTGTAAAGACAGGAAGGTATTGAGGGAGTAGCAGATGGCAGTAAATGACAGTTCCTCATCTATCTCATCGATTATTGAAGGAATTGTGGTGCCGCAGTCAAAAAAAACGGTGTCATTTTCCACAATAAGACGCGCCGCTAACTGGCCAATTAGGCGCTTTTCTTCCACCTGCTTGGCTTGTTGGTCGGACACAAAATAGTTATTGGCATTGTTGCTTTTGGGGTCCATCACTACATAACCGCCAAGCAAAATGACAGAAGTAGGTTCGGCACTCAGATCTCGCCGAATCGTCATTTCAGAAACACGCAATAGATTGGCTGCGTCTTTTAGATGAATTTTGTCGGAGCGCTTAAGGGCCTGAGTAAGTTTATTGATACGTTCTGCACGGCGAGTTTCCATAAGCTATCCCTGACGAGTTATTTTTAACACCATGAACTGTAAAATGAAAAGCGTAAAACAAAGAGTACAAACAGTACATGGAATAAGTAAGCCCGGCAATAACCGGGCTCAGACTGCTGATAAACCTCGACAACTCGATCTTGCAAGGTGAGGACAGGTAGAAGAGTAAAGCGTCCGCGCCAGGGATGGCGCGGCTCGAGCCATCAGGGACGATTTTACGGCGTCTTTACGATCTGCCTGTTTTCACCGCTACGAGGACTTTGTCATTAACCTCAGCCCGGTAATAACCGGGCTTATACCCATCATCTTTCAAACTGCGGGCGCGAGTTACTCGCCATTCCGCAGCTTGAAATCTATTGGATATTTAATAAGTTAGTAACTTGACGCCGATGCTTGCTGGCCTGAAACGATAGCAACACCAGAACTGGTGCCAATTCGTGTCGCGCCAGCCTTAATCATTGTTTCTGCTGTCGCTCTGTCACGAACCGCGCCGGAGGCTTTGACCCCCATCTCCTGGCCAACTGTGGCACGCATCAATTTGACATGATCTTCTTTAGCGCCACCAGTGCTGAAACCTGTTGAGGTTTTAACAAAAGCGACGTCAAGCTCACGGCACATTTCACAAACTTGTACAATCTGTGCATCGCTAAGCAGGCAGGTTTCTAATATTACCTTCAACGGTGTGGCGGCGCAATTATCGCGCACGGCCTTGATGTCCGCTTTAACTTCTGCGATTTTGCCACTTTTCAACCAGCCAACATTGATAACCATATCAATCTCTTGTGCGCCAGCTTTGATAGCAGCTTGGGCTTCAAAGGCTTTTGCTTCGGTCAAGCCAGCCCCCAGCGGGAAACCGATGACTGAACACACTTTAACCGAGGTGCCTGCTAACTGCTGTGCAGCAACTGGAACATACCCAGAGTTAACACATACCGCATAAAAATGATGCTGCTTGGCTTCTTCGCACAGCTTAATAATTTGCTCTTCGGTGGCATCCATTGCCAGTAGGGTATGGTCAATATAATTAGCGTAATTGATCGTCATGATTTTTATCCTTTTGTTCATCTATAAGTTAGCTCTGTTGTTATAATAATAACATTGTTAGGAAAAAACAAAGCTAATCCTCACATTTATAGCTGTTTTAGATTTTATTTTGTTATTTTAATTACATTTATGATGGTTAAATAACCGCATGAAGCACCATGTGTTGGCGTAATTACTTGATTTTTAGTATATTTTAAAATTTTGAAGGGATTTTACGGGAAATTTGGCCGGCATTTTAATCTGCCGGCAATGTGAGATGAGTCACGTAGAGGGTGCTAGTTTCTGACCCAACCTCTGCTGATAGGTAAGGCAAAGCCAACCTGATAGAGGCGTTTCAACCCATTTGAAATAGCGTCGCCGAACAAGTTCCACACCAATTGTGCAAACAGGCAGCCGACAATTCCTAGCAAAAATCCACCCACCATATCTAATGGCCAGTGCACACCCAGGTAAATTCGTGACCATGCAATTGCGATAGCTACGACCATCAGGCTGATAGCGGACCACAGTTTGTGCCAAAAAACAAAGGCCAGAGCAAAAGTGAAAATAGCGGTGCCGTGATCACTCGGGAAAGAGCTATCGGGTGCGTGATTCATAAAGTTATAACCAAAACCGACCACAAAAGGCCGGTCGTGGGGGATAAGCATCCCAATGCAGGAGGCTGAAAGCATGCAGAAAGCAAGTGCGATAGCGGCTTTGGTCACTAAGGCACGCTGTGAGTCCATGTCGCTTTGTGGCCCCCACAACCACATACCCACTAATAATATGGGGATAATCATAATCAAATCGCGTGCGATAAAAGTCGCAAAAGAAATCATCCATGGCGATGATGCTGGAGTGGCATTTATCATGGAAAAGAAAAAGTAATTCATTTGTTCAATCATTCTTTACCCTTATCACGGTTGTAAACACCGCTGATCATCCAATACACAGCCAATTGGCTGAGCCAAACCCACCAACCCGCCCACAGGTTATGGGTAAGAAAATGTGCCCCGCGCATGATTTGTCCAAAACCCATCAACATGCCAAGACTCACCCCCGCAAACCAACACAATAAAGCCCAGCGTGGCCGTTCGGGGTAAAACAAGAAAAACAATGCCATTACTGCAAACCCACTAGAGGCATGGCCGCCAGGAAAGCAGTGACCAGGGCCTGCGCCGACCGGGGCTGTTCCCATCAGCACATAACTCAGGGATTTACCGCCATACTCCACCAGATCCCAAGGGCAGGAGTGGGCACTGGTCGCTTTTAGCACACCAATCACCAGCGGGCCAATACCGAACAGCAACATAGTGGTCACTACGCGCTTATTACGGCGATAAAGACCCCATAGCAATGTGACGACGGCAGCGCTGATAATGGCTATTTTCAATAAGCGATGATTCAGTAAATCCAGCCAGTAATTATTTTCCCATGGAAAATGTTGCGAGACGGGATCAAACCAATAATTACTGATAAGCCAATCCAACTGTTCATCACGGGATAACCAAAGAAACAGCAATCCACTGATCACCAATGCAAAAACCTGCCAAAAATAAAAGGATAACGGCAACGAGTAAAGGGAGTTTGTCCTAATTGTCAGTGCCGTTGAGGTATTATTTAATGTCGATGTCATAACGCTTGATTGAGAGGCAGGTTTGTTGATCTTCACGAAATAGCCTGGAGCAGAAGTAGTGATGTTCCTACTGTAATAATTTTGTCTTAAGAAAGCCTTAAGGGGAGGAATGGGGCGTTCGAATTTCAGGCAAGAAAAAACCCGACTAGTCTTGAACCTAAGAAGGCGGGACTATCGGGCTCCTCAATATGGGGACATCAAAGAAAAGCAGTGGCATTAAATCAGACCCCAGTCCAGTAAGAAAGTTCTGGGCAAATGAAAAAAGCTTAAAAAAATGTTTAGCTTTGCCTTGAGTCTCCTTTTTTACGCACTAACCTAATATTCCCGGCCAAACAATAACGATTAGCGAGCCAGCCAAGGTCAGTAATACGTTCGCAATGGCATAAGTACCTGCGTAACCAAGCGCTGGGATATTACTGCGCGCAGTATCACTGATGATATCCATGGCCGGAGCACAGGTGCGCGCTCCCATGATCGCGCCGAAAAGTAGAGCACGGTTCATGCGCAATACATAAGCGCCAAAGATAAAGCAGATAACCACGGGCACTAAACTCACGATTAAGCCGGAAATCAGCATTTGCCCACCGACGGCCCCCAGGCTGCTATTAATACCGCCACCGGCGCTCAAGCCGACCCCTGCCATAAAGACCATCAAACCGAACTCTTTCACCATATTTAGCGCCCCTTGCGGTATATAGCCGAAAGTCGGGTGGTTGGCACGTAAAAAGCCCAGCATGATCCCAGCCATTAGTAGGCCAGCGGCATTACCAATACCAAAACTAAAGTTACTGAATTGGAAGGTGATCAGGCCGATCATCAACCCTAAAATAAAGAAGGCACAGAACGCCAGCAGGTCAGTGACCTGACTGTGAATAGAGATAAAACCAATCTTCTCTGCCACACTTTTAACGCGTCGTGCATCACCGCTGACTTGCAATACATCGCCTTTATTCAGTACCACATTGTCATCAATCGGCATTTCTATCTGGCTGCGGATCACGCGGTTTAGGAAGCAACCGTGGTCGGTCAGTTTTAAATGGCTCAGGCGCTTACCGACGGCATTGCTGTTTTTGACCACAATCTCTTCGGTAACAATGCGCATATCCAGCAAATCGCGGTCGAACACTTCTTTGCCGTTACGGAAACTGGGATCAAGACGGGAATGAGCATCTGGATAACCGACCAATGAGATCTCGTCACCGACTTGTAGCACCGCATCACCATCTGGGTTCGCCAAAATACCATTTCGACGAATACGCTCAATGTAGCAGCCGGTTTGACGATAAATTCCTAATTCACGTAGATTTTTGCCATCAGCCCAAGCCACCAATTCCGGGCCAACGCGATAGGCACGGATAACGGGCAGATAGACTTTGCGCTGACTGTCGGTATCGAGGCCGCGCTCACGAGCAATTTGCTGCGCGCTGGTCGGTAAGTCTTGGTGCTGAAGCTTGGGTAAATATCGCGCCCCTAAAATCAGGCTAACCAGCCCGATAAGGTAGGTCAGGGCGTAACCTAAGCTCAGGTTATCTTGGGCATGTTGCAACGCCGGATTATTCGCGATGGTATGGCGTAGAGTATCGCCAGCGCCCACCAAAACCGGAGTGGATGTCATGGAACCGGCCAGCATCCCGGCGGTCAGGCCAATATCCCAGCCAAAGAGTTTACCCAGCCCCAGCGCCAGAACCATTGCGCTGCCCACCATGACCAACGCCAGCATCAGGTAGTTTTTGCCGTCACGAAAGAAAATAGAGAAAAAGTTTGGGCCAGCTTCGACGCCGACACAAAAAATAAACAACATAAAGCCCAGATTCAGGGCTTCGGTATTAATCGTAAAATGCTGTTGCCCAAGCAACAGAGATACCACCAACACACCAATAGCGTTACCTAATTGAATAGGCCCCAATCGCAGTTTGCCCAGGCATAACCCCAGCGCTAACACCACGAATAACAGCAAGATGTAGTTGCCGTTTAACAAGTTTGCGACGTTTATATTCACGAGTATGACTTTCTATTTAGTCAGGATGATCCACGATGCATACACCCTTAATGTAAAGCCAGAGCGACACATATCTTTAAATTCAAAACCTTTTAATTCAAAAAAACATCGCTAGCTGAAATATAAATGTAAGCGATAGCGGTGCTTATTCTAATCGGTCTGTTGCGAGACAGCCAGTAGTAAGCAGGAAGTTTGCCTTAGCCAGGGGGATATGCTTGTTTACTGATAAAGTGCGGGGTTATCTGCTGGTGTTTGGCGGAGTTATATCGCTTTGACGCCTGGTTTTTGCTGGGTGAGTCTAAATGACAGGCAAGAAAAAAGGGCGCTAAGCACCCTTTTTCGGATAAAACTCATCAAGGTTGGCGCACTGTTGTTAACCGTTAGCCAATAAGAGAGGTTTATCAGCCGATTATTGGAACAGGCTCAGATTTTCTTTAGCATAGGCTTCGAAATCAGTGCAGCCACCGATGTGTTTCTCATCGATAAAGATTTGTGGCACGGTTTCTACTGGTTTGCCGACCGTTTTTTCCAGATCAGCTTTGGTGATACCTTCTGCGTGAATATCGATGTAACGGAATTTAAAATCGTCACGCTCAGTTTCCAGTTTTTCCGCCAATTCTTTGGCACGTACACAGTAAGGACATCCAGGACGCCCAAAAATCACAGCAAACATGTAAAACTCCTTGATTAATTTGAGATAATCACTTCGCCAACAGTTACTGATGTATTCAGTTGCTAAATGACTTATAGCGTATTACTCATTCGACTGCTGACTACTATGCCTTCTGATGCGGTGAAAAAAAAGCAGGATTTACCTGTTAGTCCGATTAATCCTACCTATTTGCTTATGGGTACTGTTACAAATCTTGGGGATTCAATACACTAAGTAAAAGCTGATATATAGCCAATGAACGCGGCGTTGCAGGTAAGGGTTTAACTGCCTGGTGACATTAAGTGTGAAGGGTACAGAGCCTATCGGAGGTAAAGATGCGCTCGTTAGGAGATATGCCCCGTATTGTGATTATTTTGGAAGCATTGGGGATGATATTACTGGTTGTTGCCTATCTCAGTATAAATGGCTATTTGTCATTACCAGGAGCAATAGGTACACCGCCAGTTGCGATTATTATGATTTTTGTTGGTATTGGTTTGATGATCCCAGCTGCGGCCTGCATTGTTTGGCGCGTCGCCAGTGGTTTTGGCCCGCTCTTAGGGAGTGCAGATAGAATTTCCAGACCCCAATCTAAGAAAGAGTTAGATAAAGCGCGTGCCGAAAAGGAGAACAAATCTAAGTAAGGTCATGACTGAGCCTTTCCTGCGGCATTAAATTAGTCGGGATTGAAGTAGCGCTGTCGGCCAATATTCCGTAAGCTATGGCACTTTTCGTATTATGAGAATCGTGAGGTAGGTAGTTATGGATTCACTCATCGTCCCGGATTTAGCCTTATTACGGCGTTGGCTGGATCAACTCGGTATCTCATTTTTTGAGTGCGATTCCTGCCAGGCACTGCATCTGCCGCATATGCAAAATTTTGAGGGTGTGTTTGATGCCAAAATTGATTTAGTGGATAACGTTATCCTATTTTCAGCGCTGGCCGAGGTGCGCCCAACAGCATTGATCCCGTTGGTCGCGGATCTCAGTCAAATCAATGCCAGCTCGCTGACAGTTAAAGCGTTTATCGATATTCAGGATGATAATCTGCCAAAATTGATTGTCTGTCAGTCCCTGACGGTTGAGGTCGGGGTCACATTCGCCCAGTTTGGCTACTTTATGCAGCAGTGCGAAGAGCAGATTTCGATGATTATTCTGGAAGCACGCGCCAATGATTTATTATTTATTGGTAACAGCGACGACGATGATGAGTTGCCACAAACCGCCACCGCTTACCCTGTTATACACTAAATTCATTAATTGACTCCCGTACATCAAAATCAGGGTGCTGCTGATAACCAGTGGCACACTATTTATTCTCTCGGTAAGCCATAAGATTCCTCCGCTAAACCATAAGATATTCTGCTTTTTACCCTCCTTTGCCAGATATTTGTCGCCGTTTATGCCATTAGTGACGCATTACATAGATAGAATGTGCATAAAAAATCGATAAAAGGCGTTTTTTACCCTAGAGTCTGGCGTGGATTCCGAACTGCGGTTATGCTGCTGTTTCTGCAAAGGGCATAATATTCCTCCGCAAAATCAGTGATTATCCTTGTTAGGTTAATAATCACTCACCGTGCATAGTCATGCATCTGGTGTCGGTGGCAATAGCACTCGCAGGACAACCATGTTGTATCCCACTGGATACAAATTTATCGCACGAATTTACCCCCTATTTTGGAGGAGTTAACGGATGTTCACCCAACGTAAAAAGTGGTTATCGGGTGTTGCTGCTGGCCTGTTAATGGCCGCGTCCGTCTCAGCATCTGCTGAAGAAAAAACACTGCACATTTACAACTGGTCTGATTATATCGCGCCAGATACGCTGGCTAATTTCCAAAAAGAAACCGGCATTAAAGTTGTCTATGATGTGTTTGACTCCAACGAGGTGTTGGAAGGTAAATTGATGGCGGGGAGCACCGGGTTTGATTTGGTGGTGCCGTCAGCCAGTTTCCTGGAGCGCCAATTGTCTGCGGGCGTATTTAAGCCGTTGGATAAAAGTAAATTACCGAATGACAAAAATCTTGATCCTGAATTGCTGGCGCTGGTTGGCAAGCACGATCCCGATAACAAATATGCCATTCCGTATCTGTGGGCGACGACCGGTATTGGCTATAACGTCGAGAAAGTGAAAGCGGCACTCGGGAAAGATGCTCCGGTAAACAGCTGGGATCTGGTGCTGAAACCGGAAAATCTTGAGAAGTTGAAAAGCTGCGGTGTTTCCTTCCTGGATGCGCCAAGTGAGATTTTTGCCACCGTTCTTAATTATTTAGGTAAAGATCCCAACAGTATTCAGGCTACTGACTACACAGGCCCTGCCACCGAGTTGTTATTGAAACTGCGGCCAAATATCCGTTATTTCCACTCATCACAATACATTAATGATCTGGCAAACGGTGACATCTGTGTGGCTGTGGGTTGGGCTGGCGACATCATGCAGGCTTCTAATCGTGCCAAAGAAGCCAAAAATGGTGTGAATGTGGCTTATAGCATTCCGAAAGAGGGCGCATTAGCTTTCTTTGATGTGTTTGCCATGCCTGCGGATGCTAAAAATCAGGATGAAGCCTATCAGTTCCTGAATTACCTGATGCGCCCTGATGTGATTGCCAATATTAGCAACCACGTGTTCTACGCCAATGCCAACAAAGCTGCTACCCCGCTGGTGAACGCAGAAGTTCGTGATAATCCAGGTATTTATCCACCGGCAGATGTGCGAGCCAAGATGTTCACATTAAAAGTACAAGATCCGAAAATTGATCGTGTGATCACCCGGGCTTGGACCAAAGTGAAAAGCGGTAAATAAACCATTGATGGTAATCAGCGGCTGCTGGTGAGCCTGTCACTGATAACAGATTGATGGATAAGTAAAATAGATCATGGTAGGAACAGGGGGTTATCTTCCTGTTCCTGTTTTTTATTGCGCCGCACCTCGAATGCGGCCTGTTCTGCTTTTAC
>NZ_JBLWEX010000138.1:0-11455 GCF_048323875.1 Yersinia sp. LJYL362 | reverse complement strand
ACAGCCTGAGTCGTTAACGACCATCCCTTTACTTGCTCCTGACTGTAAATGCCAGGAGTAAAAAGGTAGCCCTGCCCTTGCACTGAAATTTGAGCGCCTTCAGTAACAATTAACCCGGCAGATGCCCGTTGTGCGTAATACTCTGCTGTCAACTCATCTGCAATATCACCTTTTCTGGCTCTTGAACGAGTCATAGGTGCCATAACGATGCGATTATTCAGAGTAATATTACCGACTTTAAGTGGTGTAAATAGCTTTTCCATTTTTACCTACCTGTATTCAGAAATTTTACCTATGTTCACTGTATGGGGTATCAATGTGAATAGCGTTTTGTTCCGAATACTTATTCCATAAATTCTACAATACTTTTAGAGAGGTAAAGTTAAAATACCTTGAACGGCATGGAGATCGGAGCAGATAAGCAATTAGGGTTGAGTCGGGGTAATATGCTGGTCGGGGTATTTACTGGCTACAGTTCATCCGATGTTAAAGCTACTCATAGTGCAGGAGCCAATGGGGATATTCGCAGTTACAGTGGTGGCCTCTACCTGACCTATCTGGATCAAAGTGGACTCTATATTGATACGGTATTGAAAGCTAACCGTTTTAATAATGAATTGAATACTCAAGGCGCGCGAGCGGAATACAGTCAAAATGCCCTTACCGTCTCGCTGGAAAGTGGTTATCAATTACTGGTTTATAACGGCTAATATCGGATTTCGTCTGCGGTTCTAATTTATTCCAGCCCCTCTTCTGAGGGGCTTTGATTTTCCTCAATCGACTGTCCATATATCCCCAAATTATTTTGAGTCTCAGAGAGCAACTAAAAAAACATACAAATCACGGGAATCCTATGCCATTTTTCATGGCAGATAGAAGTTTTTGCTGGAAATTGCCAATACTGTTTAGGGAACCCAGATAATACCTAACTGAGTAATATGGAGACGTTGGGCTTTACTATGCCCCTACAGGATTCGAATATGTAAAATGTTGATACGTTTTATATAAATAAAATAGTGTTCGATAAAATTTGTACCAACATTGCTGGTTATCAAGGTACATCACGAGAAGTACGTCCCGAACCAGAAGTGGTACCCATCATAGTCTGGCCTGTCGATCGTACTTACCGTCGCCATTATGCACCGGGGAGATGTTTTGCCCGTAGCGAGAACGGTATCAATACATTTGGGCTGACGTTTGCTAAACAGCTTGATGCTATCCGAACAGAAAGACTGATTTCAGAGACAGAGTCGGGACGCCAACTCTCTAAGCCTTCTGACAAAATTGTCAGAGAGCCGTCAGTCTGATGTCAGCCTACCTGCGCCAAAATTACTGCTAAGACTAACCACTGCTGATTGAAGGAATGAAACAGTGAGAATAAAAAAGGTATTTAGCGGGTTTCTGGCGATGATTGTCATGGGGCTTCTGGGACACCCCGCGTTCGCATCAGAGGATTCATCCGCACAATCCCGCACACTGATTATCTATTTTTCCCAGCCCGAGGAAATGAAACCTGATGCCGTAGATGGTTTTTCCGGGGCCAGCGTATTACAAAAAAATACGCCGAAGACCGGCAGCACTCAGTTTGTTGCGCAGCTGATTCAGGAGCAGACTCACGGCGATCTGTTTCGCATTGAAACCACTACTCCCTACCCTCGCCAGCATGATGCACTTTTACGCGTTGCCGAAAAGGAACAGCAAACTAAAGCCAGGCCCTCACTAAAAACACCGCTCCCCGACCTGAGCGATTACGACATCATTTACGTTGGCTATCCCATCTGGTGGTATACCATGCCAATGGTGATATATGGCCTCTTTGAGCAAAATGACTTTGCCGGTAAAACGGTCATTCCCTTTACCACCCATGGAGGCAGCCGTTTAGCCGACTCCCTGCGAGAAATTGCCCGCATGCAACCACAGGCCAAGTTAGTCACTCGTGCGCTCTCGATCTCACGCAATGATATTTCAGGCCCTGAAGTACCCGCACAGGTTGAGCAATGGGTAAAACAAGTCCAGCCACAGCGTTAATCCATCGACATGAAGAAAATTTATATTTTCCAGGTCATGCAGGATACGCTGATGACTTTACTTCTACTGGTACTGATGGGGTTTCACCTTCACGGTGAAATCGTACATGAATGGGCGGGTATTATTTTTACGCTGCTCATTATTTTGCATTTATACCTTAACAGGCATCGCTTGTGGTCACTGACGCCAAATATTCCTTTAACGATGCAAGTAGTTAACAGAGTCATTAATGCAGTGACATTCGTTATCATCCTGACCGCTATTGTCTCTGGCATGATGCTGTCCCGTCATATCCTTCTGGATCTGCCGTTCCACAACCCGGCGAGCTGGGTCAGAAAAGTTCACATGACGTCGGTTCACTGGGGAATGCTCATTCTGGCGCTGCATATCGGGTTGCACTGGAAAATGCTGGCAACGTTTCTCTGCCGGATCCTGAACATCGCTGACAACTCACACTTTGCAAATGTCATTATGCCGGGGATTTTTTCGATAATAGCATTACTGGGATTGTACTGGTTACTGGACCAGGACTATCTCGATTATTTGCTGATGAAGGTAGATTTCTCATTTTTCGATTACGATGAATCTGCCCTTCTTTTTTATTTACGCTACCTATCCATTATTGTTTTATTTTCATTAATTACGCGCTTTTTACTTTGGTTTCTTATTTTTAGAAAATGCAAAGCGATGTCGCCACAATAGGGGTTCACTGACAGAATTGTCAGGCTGGCGTCAGTCTGACGACCTTTCACCCTTATTAGAATCATTGCAAACCCTCCCCATCATTGTAGATAAGGACGCTTTGCATGATCAGACATTTACGTTACCTCGGGCTTTCACTGCCCCTCTTCACATTTTCATCCTGGGCAGTGGAGCAAAATCCCGCTGTCTATATCTCTCCCGCTGTAAGTCAGAACGCGGTGTATGGGCCAGCGGAGAACTTTACCCGCCGCGTTCGGGTTTTAAAACCGGATAACGACATCCGTGTTCGCCAGCTGGCACAGGTTCTGCGTGAACATAGTGAAAATGATGTGGCTACGCGGGCAGAAAAGGCACTGCAACGGGCGCTCGCAAACAATTAGGAGTTGATTATGGAACATGATCCCACGCGCAGAATGTTGATTACCGCACTTGCCGGGCTCACTCTGGCGAACGTTTCCCTGGCATCAGCGGCCACCGGAAACGCAAACGTGCAGGGTAAAACCCGTATTCTGGTGGCGTACTTTTCTCGCAGCGGTAACACTCGGGTGATTGCGGGCGTCATTCACCGCAGCCTGAACACCGATCTGTTTGAAATCGAACCGACCGCACCTTATCCGGAAGACTATTTTCAGACTATTGAACAGGCGAAAAATGAGCGTGAACGGGGGAATAAAACCCGCATTAAAAAAAAGCATCGCAGATATCTCACGCTATGAGAGCGTATATTTAGGCTTTCCGATCTGGGGGACCAGCGTGCCGCCCGTAGTGCAAACATTTCTCAGCAGCCACAACCTTGCGGGCAAATTACTCATCCCCTTCATTACCCACGGTGGCTACGGTAAAGGAGACAGCGACGACATCCTTGCCAGTCTCGCCCCAACAGCCCGCCGGGAAAAACCGCTGGTCATTGAATGCGACCAGGAGCGAAGAACCACAGAAACGGTCACCAGTTGGTTAGAGACGATACGCAGCTAGAGCGCTTGGGTAATTTCCCTGGCGTGACATTTGATGATGCCTAGGAAATGGGCGGGTGGGAATCAATCGAAATGGTACAGAGGTATGCACACCTTGCGCCACGTCATTTGAGTGCTCACGCCAAGCAAATTGATAGCATTTTTGATGGTCATGTCCCAAATATGTCCCAGTTGGAAACTTTGGAGGTGATGGGGTTTGATAAGCGATTGATTTTTATGGCCCTACAGGAGTGAAATTAAACGTGTAATATGCTGTTAAATAAAGATATCAACCAAGTTCAATTTTCAAGATACCCCCAATGATACCCCCAAATAATTTTCCTTCCCTAAACCTGCACAAAGAAATCATCAAGAATCGTGAAAGACGGTATTTGCTATCAGAATGATTTCATATCATCGCACTTCACTTTAATGGTTGTTATTTAACCACCAATTTAACAGTTGATTATGGATTCATAATCACAAATAAAATTTCTCTATATATAACCAGAAAGTGGTCGGTTCGGTAGGTTCAGTCGGTTCACGGACTTATTTATTTGATATATAAGATAAATTAATTTCAAACTGAACCGACTCACGGTCGGTTCATCTCTTTATAAAGTCGGTTCAATAGCTTGTTGAGCTTGTGCCCACAAAGCGAAAATTAAATATAACAATCTAATTTTCAACAAGTTACTATTTATCGCTCATCTAATCGACTAAAAAACACCCAATACCAACTTTATTAATATCCTCTATGTGTAAACTATAAAAGATGCTCACAAAAATCGTTTGTCAGAGAAAATTAAGAGGCAACATAGTTATGGATAACATTATTCAGTTAGTACCGTCACGTTGGGTTTCGGAGTCAGTATTGATGGCTATAACTGGCTTAAAGAAAAACACCATTAAATATGCCAGAGATACTTCGTGGATGGAGGGGCGCGAATACAAACACGTTTCAGGGAATGGCATCCCTCACGAAACAGCGGCTTGCTTCTACAACCGCGAATTGGTTGATGAATGGATACAGAAAATGCCAAAAGCAATACGCCGTGAAAGGAAGTCCACTTAGATAGGGAAATTGCTGAGTCTAGAATGATGCACAATTAGAGGGAGACTGAATAGTTAAAACAAAGGTAAACAGATTACTGATTTCAGCTATAGCACTCTTCATACGGCCGGTGACATCCGGCCATGCTGCCCTGATATATACCCAGTATTTGTATTACAACTTAATCGTTCTATGATGCTTAAGAAAAATTAAAGCTCCGGGGCCCTAAAAGGGATCAGCCAACCTATGGGGCAATATGAAAATGAATAGTACCTTATCGGCTGCTGCCATCATTATTGCAGTTGTGTTGCTTGGCTTTCTAGTGTTTGATTTGTTGACTAGATAGCTAACGACCAGCCTGTTGATAGGCTAGGAAGATAGATGAAAGAGTATCTAGTTCCTGGAATCTTAGTCTTGGCTACTGTTATAGCTATTTCCGCAGTAGTAGCTATCACCATAGCCTTACTAGGTAATGGGATAAAAATTGGTGATATGACTTACTATCTCAGCTAGTACACTGCATTTGGGTTTTGCGTGAGCTAACCGACTGGAGGATGTATGAAATTAAACAGCACCGTGGTTATCATTGTACTCATAGTTGCTGCTTTTGTGGCTGGGTACATAGTCTCAGAGACGTTTGCTAGGTAAGTTAACCCACTGCTAGCCCATAGAGGGGGTGCGTGGAAGATTTTTTCTGAAATATCAGCCTTACAAAATGAGTGACGCTGAAGTAGCTAAAATAAAAAAGAAAATAAATTCATTAAGAGATAATTTGCAATGGATGAAACTAAAAATAAAGAAGAATTAGGCGAAAGTCTGAAGGCTCATATAGCCAAACAGATTACAATGGATCTATTCAGTAATCATCTGGACGAAGTTGGATTTGGTGATGATAAGATAGTATGTCAAGTATGTGGTCATGATAACTTTCTTATCCCTATCGGAGAACAAAGAGATAGCACTGATTACCCTGTGATTGTAACCATGCCTATGCCAGCTGTCCATGGAAAGGGCGTTTGGTGTATAATAGTTATATGCGAAAAATGCAGTAATACGCTGTTTTTTAATGCTGCAAACATTGTTACCAGGCTGAAGGAGTCAGGTAAACTGTGATAACTATATGTGCCAGTGAAATTCTTATTGAAGAAAACTATAGGGACAACTCGATAGAAGGAAAGGTTGATTATTTTACTGATCTTACTATTGATGACTTACTGGAAAATCATGATGGAAGCACTATGTTTGTTGCTTCAGCTGGTTACTTTAGAACTATGGAGGTACTTATGCCTATCAGTAGCGATAAGCCCTTGACAGTGAGATGGGCTATCTCATTATGTGCTATTACTATAGCTACTGTCTTAGGTGTTGCTGGAGGTACCTACGCGTTGATTCACAGCGATGTCAATGATGTTAGGTCAGAGGTTAACTCAGCACGAGATAAAAACGGATCTGATTCTGACTCTTTAAGATCGGACATGAACAGAGGCTTCGAAAGAGTTTCAGATAAGCTTGATGCTGTTAATAGAACGCTAAATACTATTCAGGTTGATCAGGCATTACAAAAAAGACAATCATCGACACAGCAGTAATATAAACCCAGCAGATTAATCGCTGGGTTTTTTGTGCCTGTAATCTGGCAATCTCACCACCCTGCCCGCGCTGCCCCTTTATAGTGCCATCCTATTTTCAGAATTTTGCTCACCCTAATTGTTTGGAGTAATCATCCAAATCCAATATCCTTAGATCGGAATATATAGGGTAATAACAAGGAAAAGTTATGGATACAGTTGAAGAACTCAATGGAACATACTTCTATGCATGTCGTTCGAATCTGACCGCCAGCGAATTGCTGTTTATGATTTTTTGTGAGAACGCAGCAAACCAGTTTGGCATTCAGGATTTTGGGGCTGTAGCTGCTATTGTTTCAGGTAGAAGCAACCTTTCTACCAGAGGAAAGCCCATAGGCGCAACGAAAGGCACTTCATACGCTTCCAAGGCGGCACGTAGTGTATTTAAGAAAACAAAAATCCCATTTGGTATATCGCTGCCCACATGGTTAGGGGGTTATACCCCGCTGACTGCAAAACGAGTTATGGTTCGTAATCTCGCCCCGTTTGTCGGTCGCTCGATCCCCTTGCTTGGCATCATCATTATTGCTGCTGACGTATCAGAGATTACTTACCATACAATTCGTGACTACAACATGATAGCGAGGGGAGCTGATAAGTTATGGTAGATGATATTGAACAGCGAATTTATGATCTTGTACGGCCTTATGCTGGCGTCTATTTGTTCACTAGAAAGAAAGTGGCTTTAACTCCCGATACAGACTTAGACACTGACCTAAGTATTGATGAACTTGAAGTAGAAGATCTCATGAATGATTTCTTTAAAGAGTTTTCTGTACAAAAAGGGAATTTCAATATTAAAAATTACTTCCCTGATGTTCCTTTTTCTTTCAATCCATTCAAGAGAACTGCCCCTATACCTGTTCCAGATTTCACGATAGGAATGCTAATCGAGTCCGCCAAAGCAGGCCGCTGGCTGTATGATTGAAATAGACCGGGCAATTAGGCCCGGTTTGGTGTTTTACGCTGTTTTTCTAGTTGGCTCAGGCAATCCATCCATCCACATATGTACTTTGCCATAAAAAACAGCCCACTTCGGATCATCAGCTTCAACTTCCCCCTGATCAGGGAAATCCTCTGGATCTTGGGATCCTGCCAAATAAGCAATAATCTCTGTTTTCTTTGAGTCGGAAAATTGAACGAGCATAATTATTCCTTAAAAATTATAGCCACGGCATGAAATTGAGTACGAACCAGCGTTTGAATTCGACATTGAGAAATAAAGCCGTTGTGTTTCAATGAGGGATAATGTTCCTGTTTCACCAGCAGAGGATGTTGCCCCGCTAACAACAGCACTAGCCCCAAACTGACCAATACCCGATGAGGACGAGGAAAGGCTCATAGCTACACCAGTGCCTGCCAGAGTTTCGCCAACAGTAATCGACATATCTACACTTGTTGCATTAGGTGGTGCAGCTGGTGCCACACTTAATTGAGTTTGGGTCGTTGTTCCTGTACCTACAGAATAAATCCCTACTGTGGGAATTGAGACATGTCTATTTGAGAGAAAGCCCACTTTCAGCAATGAAGATGCAGTCCCCCACACAGCAACAAGCGCTGATGCCGTGTAACCCGCTGGCATATTTGCTCCACCGTAAACTTCTGGGGCGGTCACTGCTGTAGCATTAACAGCAAGCAATGCTGACGCTTGAGTCGTTGGGTTATAGATTGCATACAGTGCTACCCACCCCGTAGCTGGTGCTACGCCGGCATCCATCCCACCCGCACCAGTAGTTGCCAGGTTAATTGTCTTATTGAAGCTGCTAAGTTTGTACTGACGCCCACCTAACGCCGCCTGCACGATTAATTCATCTGCGGTAAAAGTGGCTGTTGCTGATGCCGCTGTTACACTCATTTTTGCATTGCGTGATATGCCAACAACCCCGGTTAATTGTGGAAGATGGGCCACATCGCTTAAACCAAGGTTTGCGAGAGTCTGTGCAACTGCCGCCACCCCTGCAGTTTTAATTTCCGATAAGTTATTAGCAGTCTTTAAAAAACCACCATCAGTAATTAATTTTGAAACTGCAGTGGCTACCTGATCAAATTTAGCACTATCAGGTGTAATACCAGCGGCAGTCAGAATGTTAATTAATTCACGCTGAATGGTATTAAACCACTCTGCCGGCAATATCGTCGGTGGCACCCCACCAGCAACATTACCATCAGTAAACTCGCCGTTATTGTCGGCGCGCGTGTTGGGGATATCGCCAATTTTTTGCATAAGAAACCCTCGCCAGTTAAGGCGCTTTAAATGAATAGATATTGCTTAGTTAGCTAACGTAGCCAAATTTAAGAATGGTATGGGATGGATTTAATACGATTAACCGACATTCAAGCTGTTTGTTTCCCCACGAACGCAGTGGATCACTGCAATACGTTAAACCACACTGCGCATAATTGATGGTGGTTTCTGGTGCGGTAATCAACCAGGTAAAAGGCCATTCCTCACCATTGATGGCATCACCACACACTGACATCCCCGAACAAGCCTGTCGATATTGAGTAATCGATATGGTGTAACCCAGCGCCTCAGCAACCCGAATAAAATAAGCCACTGACTGCCCACCAATGCCGAACAGTTTGGATATTACGGCCCGCTGGCGCTGGATAATGCTGTCTATCTCACCTATCGCGCATAAATCCGGTAACCCAAGCGTCGCTTCCCACTCGGGTAACATGGCGGTCGCTGTTGAAGGAAAAGCGGCATCGAGCAGATCACGGGCATCCTCATCACTGCGCTGGTAAGACCTTGCCAGTGCTCGTAACGTGCTGGTTTGAACCCCGTCTGATATTTTGGGCCAAACTAAGCCCCCCGGCATCAGCGATTGAATGGCGGAGGTATATTCATTAACAGAATATCGACTCATAGGTAGGTCACCGTGCCCCGGAGAGGTAATTGTCCGGTTTCAAGCTGGATGTTAGTCGTCGGGGAGTCGAGAATAAAACCACTGGTTCCTGTCACATCACCGATGGCCAGCAGCAGTGACGACAGTAGAATTTTACCGCCCGGTTCACCCTCAGTAAAAAAGACTTCATCTATAGCCGTATTGATTGCCGTAGTGGTTTCGCTATCTGCCGTAGAGATGCCGCTAATCACAAAATTCACGGGGGCCGCCACCGGCGCACAGACATAGATGATGGCAATAATGGGCTGTAAGGGGTAAATGTGGTCGGCTACCCGCCCCTGATCACCGGTCGCTTTTACCGTGCCCCACTCTTCAAGCTGAGATACGCCGTCAGTCCCGACCGGAAAGCCGCCTGCATCATTGCCATCACACATTATATAAATACCGACCGTACCCACACCCTGCAAGCGGCGCTTCACCCAACAACGAGTCACCCCCGGCACAGCCAAAGCCCAGCCGCGATAATCAGTATCGTTGCCGCCTTGAGGGGTGTTTTGATAAGCCAGCAGCATACGAGAACGAAAAGCATCTTCTGATTCAATATCAGCGCCGCCAGAAATCTTAACTGTGGCGGTGGCCACCGACAGAACGCCATCGATAGCCACATCCAGTGTCAGAGATGTCCCTGCATCGGCATTCCCGGCAATACCACCGCCCGTGGTGTCATCCAATACGCTTGGCAGAACCGCCGTGATTGACCCGGTGCCTGTGCCGCCAGCGCCCAGCGTGACCTCATGATCGAGACGATATTGATAGCCATCGGCCCGATTTAACAGGCTACCAGCGGGGATCACACGACCTGCGGTGCCACTAAACTCGACAGTAGAACAGGCGGCTGGGTTAGCGGGTTTGCGAAACACATCTTTCAATGCGGCCCATGCAGCGAGATATTCATCGGTGGCATTATAAGGCGTGGATTGCAGCGCGATATAATCCAGATAGCCATAATGCAGATGCGCCATACCGGCATCAGCATCACTGATCACCCCGATATTGGAGAAGCGCAATAAGTTACCACCGGTCTTGAGTTCTGATTGAATATAGGACAGATTTCGCTGGCGTAGTTCGCTTAATGTGGGGCGATTAAATGGCATGTATTAGGTCTCCCATACCCATGAAAATTTAACAGACGCCTGTGTTTGCGTGGGTTGTTGGTAGCTGATAATGAGATTCAGACGGTTGGGGTAAACTATCTGAGCATTAGAACTGATGGCGGTTACCACACCATCATCAAGCAACCAGACCAGCGCTTCATTGGCATAGTCTTCAGCCTTTAACGCGACTTTGGTAGTGAGTTTTTCGCGACGCAGCAACCACAGGCGGGAACCTATCGGGTACTCTGATCCAGTATCGCCCCACCATCCCCGGCGATCATCACCATCGATAGCATCATCAGCACGGGCCAGCCGATCAGTAAACAAGCTGATCAAAATGGCGGTTTCTAAATCATTGCCATCCAGCAACCCACCGCCGCCGGTTTGCCAGTCGCCCAGCAATTTGTCCGGCTCCCAGAGTGTTTTGATATCTGTTGTCATTTCACCACCTTACCCGTCACTTCACTGGTTAATGTCGCGCTACCCCCCTGCACATTTTTAAGCTGATGATTGTGGACGTTATAGGCTTCACGCAGGGTTTTCAGTGTGGTGCTATTGCTGCCAGCGTTATCAACAATATCGCCGCTGACCTCCAACAATGGTGTATTTAGCCGTACTTTTACCGCAGCGTTAACCGTCACCTCCGTGGCATTATTAACTGTGACCGGCTGGCTATTAGCTTCAATAATAATGCCAGCTTCGGTTAACTTGACGTATTGCCCCCACTGCGAGTAAATCACCGTCTCTCCCGGATTTAGCCCGACATGACGAGATGACTGATGGTTTGAGCCAATGATGACTGCACTTGACCGGTCGCCGCCCAGAAAGCCAATCACCACATCGGTACCAGTGGGTAACCCGGATGAAAAACCGAACTCGGCTAATCTCGGCGTATCACTACGAACTTCCAGCGGGGTTTGGTATTGAACGGTTTGAACTGAACCACCATCATGACTGCCTGTCACCCGCCCCACCCCGATCATCATTTTTATTTGCCGGTATAACCTGGCTAGTTGCCCTGATTCGCTCATCACTGATTCATCTCCATAAGATTGGAATAAAACTGATAAGGTTGGACGGTGAAGGC
>NZ_JBLWEX010000137.1:0-11449 GCF_048323875.1 Yersinia sp. LJYL362 | reverse complement strand
TTGCCAACAAATACTCATTATTCACCACCAGTTGGTGACAGAGTAACCAAACAGACAGCTAACTGCTTATTATCTGGGTCAAAATGCGTATAATACTCCGGCAGTACACTTCATCGGCAGTAACCCTCTCGATGAACAGGTCCCCGTAGTTAAACGGATATAACAAGCCCCTCCTAAGGGCTAGTTACTGGTTCGATTCCAGTCGGGGACACCATTAGCACTTCTCAAGATGTTCAATAAAGTCTAAAAAACCTTTAAAAACAACTGCATTATAAAAAACCACGTCCAAAGAAATCCCAAAAATACCCGTAACAGCTACACAAAACTTGTATAGAATGTTGTATAACGCTAGGTTCGATCTTATGGTTATACAAAAATGCTGCTAAATGACTTCAAAATCCGCTCCGCCAAGCCGACAGACAAGGCTTATACACTCAATGATGGCAAAGGCTTATCACTCATCATTTCCCCTAATGGAGTGAAAGGTTGGCGTTTCCGTTATCAATTTGGCGGCAAGGCTCATATGATTTCATTTGGTGTCTATGGCCCCGTATCACTGGCTGATGCTCGCCGCCAACGTGAGGAAGCAAAATCAGCTTTAGCCAATGGCACCAACCCCAGTGATGCCCGTAAAGCGGAAAAGATTGCCTTAAAGTATCCAGCTAAAAATACCTTTGAAGATATTGCCCGCGAATGGCACACCTCCAAACTTGCGACATGGACACCAGAATATGCGGATACGGTTATGCGTGGCTTCGATAACAACGTATTTCCTTATATCGGCAAGCGCCAAATTGACCAAATAGCGCCGTTGGAACTGTTAGCCGTTCTGCAAAGAATCGAAAAACGTGGCGCACTGGAACTCACCGGGAAAATCAGGCGGCGCTGTGGTGAAGTCTTCCGCTATGCCGTAGTGACCGGGCGGGCCACTTATAACCCAGCCCCGGATCTGGCCAGCGCACTAAACCGCCCTAAGAATGGCCATTACCCTTTCCTGAATGAAAGTGAATTACCCGAATTTATTCAGGCATTGGATAACTATAAAGGTAGCAAACTGACCAAATACGCCACCCAGTTGTTAATGCTCACTGGGGTAAGAACTATCGAGCTACGGGCCGCTGAATGGTCTGAATTTGATCTGGATAATGCCTTGTGGGAGGTTCCCAAAGAAAGGATGAAGAAGCGCCGCCCTCACCTTGTGCCGCTATCCACACAAGCCTTAGCGATACTTGAAAAGCTCAAGGTGCTGACAGGGAATTATAAATTGGTGTTCCCCGGCCGCAATGATGCCGGTAAGCCAATGAGTGAGGCGAGTATCAATAAGGTGATTAAGATGCTGGGTTATCACGGCAGGGCCACCGGTCACGGCTTCCGGCACACCATGAGCACTATCTTGCATGAGAAAGGCTATAACAGTGCATGGATTGAAATCCAGCTTGCCCATGTTGATAAAAATTCCATCCGTGGAACTTATAACCATGCGCAATATCTTGAAGGGCGTCGGGAGATGTTGCAGTGGTATAGTGATAATTTATACTAGCACCATATTTGTATAGTGATGGTACAGAAATAAAAATGCCGCCTGATGTTTATTCTAAAATTTCAACAATGGCATTTTCAATAATTTCGGCGCTTCTTACAATAAATCGAGCGCGTTCTAATAGTTCATCATAAAACAGAATGTTAATACTTTTTAAATTACGCCGATAAAGCTCTAGTGTTTTTCTTTTTATTAACTTTTCGCGGTCACTCCCACTAATAGAAGATATAGATCCGATTACTAATATACATTCGGCATCATGTGTTTCTTCTCTTATCAAATCCCCATCAGAGGTGTAGTTACTTCTTTGGCTTTCTATTTCCCAATTTGCCTTTTGTGCCAATATTTGACTAACAGCATCAGTAAGCTCACTTGATAAGCGCCAAGAATCAGCTCTATTCTGGCGATTGACAAATAAGTTTGTTGTAGGTGTCTTCAGTTCAACAATTTTAGTAAATCTAGAGTCTGATAATAAAAAATCCGTTATAACATCATTAGACCCATTGAGATCTGTATGAGAGATGTGTGCTTCTCTCTGTAGGATTTTTAAATATTTATAATTTAAACCATACCCAAATATCCACTCATTCCTTTCAAAAAAACGCTGCCAGTCTATTTCATTATAATCATTAGCATTTTCATACATTCGCTCATACTCATCAAGAGCATCTTTTCGCCCTAAAATCGTATTAATATCAGTATTTGTAAGTCTATTACTTACGATGTGCTGTAATGCTAATACTAAAGAAGTGTTATCCGAATGCTCCAAAACTCTCATTATTTCCTCATGATTGCTTTGGATCTCTATAAAACGACCAGTACTTACAGATGCAGTATCACGAATAACACTATATTGTGAAAGGTGTTGATAAAGACTTTGCAAGTGACCAATATTTAATTGGCAAGTAAATTTTGGAGATCCAGTGCTAGTGCAATGAGCAAAAATATTTGCACTTAACGTAGATACATCCCTAGAGTCTGCATCAAGACCTGATATATTTAATACCAAATCATTAACATCATCTCTTCCAATCAAATATGAATGGTCAATGCTCATATTATACCTTCGCAATCACATTCTTATATCCATCCCAATGAGGATTATAGCCACCATCAATTGCAAATGGAGCACCTGCATCAATAATTTTAATGTTTGAAATTTCAGCAATATCAAACAGTCTAAACTCTGGGAAATTAGGTGCGCTATCTGTGACACCGCCCACTTGAACTATATGTACTTTTGTAGACTCAGATTGGTCTTTTTTTCTCATAATAAAAATAGCATGGGGATTACCAATTCGTTCACCCGGAATCTTTCCAGGCTTATTATATTCAAATGAAATTGGTTTACGAGCCTGAATGGCTTGTCTTAAGAGCTGTAACGACATAATCACCTCGATTTATTTTCAGTAATAGTAAGTTACATTACTCATTAAGAATTCTTATTGAAAGCAATTTCTAGTATAAAAATCATGCACATTACAAGTAAATTTTCTGCTGTGACACGGATCAAATAATCAATTCAAGTTGATAAAACTAATTGACTGAATTTCTCTATCGTTTCATGGAAAAATATAAATATGACGGAAACGGCACTACACCGCACCCGCCTGCACACTTTGCTTTATAAACTTATTTCAGTTTTAAATTCCTACAAACCCTAGCGCCAGCCCGCGCCGTGGCTGGGGTTCTGGCTGATAATCCCAACTGAAAAGATTGAAAAGAATTTCACTAAATTTCAGTTTCGTTTTTTCTAACCTTACCGCTTAAAGTTTTAATTATATGATTTAAAACAAGTATTCTATTTTACGTGGCGAGGATGGGAAAAGTTGAGTGAGATAATAGCGTGGGGGAAATGTTGAAACCCTTGCCGGGCGTGGCTTCGCGGGGCAAGGTCATTTTTGGCTAACTGAAAAACACAGTACAGGGCCGGGAAGAAAATCGAACGCCAGCGTGGTAACACCGGGCTAACGGTTGGCCACGTAATCCTTGCTCACCCTGCGCGTAATTTGCGGCTTTGCGTCACTGATTGCCTGCTGTTGTTCCTCATCTTTATGGGCCACTTGCAATAACCGGATAGCCTCTTGCCGTTCCTGCGGTGATATATGGTCTACCAAGTCCTTAATTAACCGGCTATGCGTTAACGCGCTGGGGCTAAGGGTATGGGAAAAGGTCGCATTCATCACAAAGGTATGGCCGCATTCAACATTGGTACAGGCACAATAGAGATCCGCAATATGGCTATGCTTGCGGTTAGTTTTACGAATATGAGCGGGTGTACCACAATCTGGACAAATAACTTTAAAAACTCGCATATTGATATGGCCCTCTATTTAAAGCCAGAACCGCCAGCCAGAAAATAAGCCTCGAACTGACTCGTTTTTATATTGTCTCTTACGTCTGTGACTGGTATCAGTGGTAACGCTGGTAACACCATTGATTTATATAGATAAACTGAGTTACCACTAACCATTATCAACTGGTAACCGGTGGTAACAGGCTGATTTCTGTTACCAGTGTTACCAACAGCCCTCTATGACTGGTAACAGCTCTGCTCCTTGCGGCTTATGGTTGTTACCTCTGTTACCAGTGTTACCAGTTCTCAATAAGACTCGCGTAAGTGTATTAACCTAAAACTGTGCTATTGAACTGATAGACCCGTTTAAGCCCCATTTCTGGCAGGCGAATGTTTTTCTGTGTCCGGGCATCCTCTGGCACATCGAGATAACCGGCCTTGACGCAGAGTTGAGCCACTTTCTTGGCATCAAAGCCCTTGCAGATTTCTTTCCAACCGGTGGCCAAAATAAAGAAAGTCGTCACCGCATCTTCTTTGTTATTGCCTTTATCCACTCGCCGGAAGCCCACCATGTTAGCCGGGCGGCTGCGCTCGTCATGCCAGTCAGCAAAGCGGCTGAACTGATTACGGGTAATGAACTCTTTCACCTGCTCCAGTGCGGCAGCGTCTTCCTGATTGGCGGTGTGGCCACGATCCCCCATCCACGCATTAAGGCAAGTTTGTGCTGCACGGAACGCCTCACCCTCTGGCCAGCCGGTGATCCCCACTTGTGTGGCCAACTCTCCGGCCATTGCCACCAGTGCAAAACGGGTAACTGCGCGGCCCACCTGATTACCGGCGTTCTCCGGGGTAAGCAGCCGGGTGTATTCTTTTAGCAGTATCTTGGCCTTGCTGGTCATGCCGGTCAGGTCTGCGGTTAACAGCCGCAACCAAGCACGGAACGGCTCGCCATAGCAGGAAGCAACCGCCTGTTCTAAGTGCTCCGACAGGGCTTTACCTCCGGTAAAACCGTGCAGCTCTTCAAATACACCATGCTTACCGGAATCACTGGGGATCTGTACCATCCGTACTTCCACCCCGGCATAAGTACGCTCTCCGGCGTTGGCCGCATGTTCGACTAACGACAACTCACCAGTAGACAGAAACAACAGACACCAGCGATTAGCCTCGCGCAAACTGCCGTCAGTACGCGCCCGCGCTTTCCCTTGGCCATTCGCCAGCATATAGGCGATATTTCCGGCCTCTCTGCCATCCACTTCCCGTATTTCGTCTAACATTAGGGTGGCATCATTGCGACGGCTGGCGGTGCCCTCCAGCGCGTTACCGGTTGAGCGCCACGTATGCCAGAAGTCAGTGCCACCACAGACTGAAGCCGCTACTTTCATAGTGGTAGTTTTACCGTCCGTTGATTCCCCTTTCAGGTGATAACCACCGCCGCCCACCCCGACCAGTTTTAACAGTGGTGAGGCAAAAGAGAGACTGACCGAAAACGCCACCCGGCCATTACCGACGCAATAACGGGAAACCTGATCGCGCCATTCTTCCAGTGTTCCGGCAGTCCTGAAATCCCGCCCCAGTACGCTGGCGGTTTGTAAGATTACCGACTCAGCCCCAACGCCGATCACTTCGTCTTGCAGCACATAAACCGAACCATGCCAGCCGGTTTTATTAACACAAGTTACCTTGCGCTCTGGCTTGCACAGGGAAAGGTATTCCATCAAATGCGCCCGCGCCTGCCCGGTGGTACTGATATAAGACAGGCCATTGCTCAACAGAATGCGCCTCAGTTCTTCCCCGCTGCTACTGAGCATCTCCATCGGCATGGCCCACTTACGGCTGATACCGTTAGTGTCTTCCCATTCCAGCAAGCGGCCATAGTTGCCGCCGTCAGAATCGCAGGTAATCGCCGTGACTCTTACCGGGCTGCACAGTTTGATATTGCGGATTTCGGTATCACCATCAGACTTATTGACCAGCTTGTCATACCAGAGATATTCCTGCGTTAAGCGGAACCCCTGCGGCAGTTTGGTTTTGCCTTTACCAAACAGGATCATTTCTTCCCGAAAGGCTTCTTTGGCCCGTTCCAGCCCGTTATCACGGCGATAATCATCCCAATCCGCTTTATGGCGAGTTGGCGGTAGTGATACCCAACCATCTACCGCTTTAGCGGCTTTCTCGGCCCACTGCTTACCAGTGTTCTCTTTACCATCATCAAAATCGTTATCCCCGGCGATAATCAACCGTGCATCGGGCCATTTATGGCGCAGGTGTTGCGCCACGTTCGGCAGATTATTAGCCGCGACTGCCGCCACAACCAGCCTATCAGTTAACATATCCAGCGTTAAAGCCGTGGCATAACCCTCAGTGATAACAACCAGCTCCGGGTTATCCCCTGCCTCTAATGGGTGAACCGCAATAAATGCCCCTTTCAGCACGGTATTGGGCAATAACCGCTTGTCACCTAACGGACTGATAAGCTGGCCACCGGTTAACCTGCCGTCGATATCAGTTAGCGGTAACAGCAAAGAGCCTGCCGGGAAGTCCATACCTCCCGTTTTATGAACATCCTGCGTAATAGATTGGCTATGGCCAGACAGCCCCTTATCAGCCAGATAACTGCTTTCTCCACTGCTACAACTGGCCAGCAAAGCGTGATAAACCTTGGCCACCATCGCCTTTTTGCGCTCTTCGGGAATTTCATTTCTGGCAGGCTTAATCGCTTCCTGCGGTGCATTCGGTAAGGCTAGCGCCTTGGCCACCTCAGTTGCCGCCTGAAATGCCCCGTTGCCAGATACCAAACGAATAAGATCCAGCCCATCACCATGGCTGCACTGGCTACAAATCCATGTGCCACGGCCCCCTTGATCATCAAAGCGGAAACGATCACTACCGCCACACTTCGGGCAAGCGCCGTGTTTACCATTATCCGGCACGGTAATACCCAACGCTGGCAAAATATGCGGCCAACGCCCACGGGCCGCTTGCAGCGTTTCAGAGACAAATTGACTGCTCATCGCGGCGTCTCCATTGTAAATATGAAAAGAAATAACAGTGACGGGAATAAATTAACGGCTTTCATTCTTTCCCCTGTCAAATTCGTTATCCAATACAGAATCTAAATCTTCATAAATACAATCAAAGACAGCCGCTATATTGACTGAATTAACATGAGGCTGTGGGGTTTCATTTTTTGAGTACAATAACTCTCTCATTAATTCTGAAACCAGCATGGCCCGTAGAACCTTATCTACACTTCCCTGCGCTAAATTATATTTAGTCGTCATGCTATGCCTCCTGCACAGGCAAACGCCCGGCAAAAAGCAGTATGTAATCTGCGGCATAACGGCGGCGGGCCGTCTTCTCATTCTCTGCGGTGATATGCAGCATGACAGGGCTAATTTTCTGTTGGGTGCGGTTGATCGCCGCAAAGATGTAGGTACACTTTGACGTAGCCATTGCGTTAGTTCCTCTAACATGATGGTCAGGCCCGGCTTGGTGTTGGTAGCACCTTGACGGGCCGCTGTATTTTGTCGGTACGCCGTGTTAACGTACGTACCTAACGAAAGACAGCTTATGAGGTTATGTACGTACGTGTCAACTATAAAACGAGATAAAAGCCCGAAAGGTGACGGTCTATCGCCAACATTCCAAATTCGTATCGCGCCAGAACTGCGTGAACAACTTAATGCGGAAGCGGCTAAAGATGGCGTAAGCCTTGGTAATTGGTTTAAAGAGCTAGCCCGGCAGGAATTAAAACGCCGTGGCATAGAACCTAAAGCATAAATACTTTTTTCAGTAATATAACCGTATATATCCGAACCTATTTTATTGACGGAAATAACGGTGAATGAGATAGTCAAATCAGCATTAATTGAATTATTTATCATTGTTATTTTCCGATAGTAGAGAACCATACCCGGCCCAGCAGCCGGGTATTTCATATCTGTAATATAAGAATTAACTTAGCGCTATTGCGGAAACCCAGCCTTTACCAGCCATAATAGTGGCGTCTGATAAACTAAATTCCCTCGGCTTACTTATTTTTGCTTTAACACCACGCTTAGAAAAATAAGAACGGTTAGCACTAAAACGTAACCGGTCAGTGCCAATGCTGGCGGGGCTATCAGTAACCGCCAAACCACTTAAATAAAAATGACCTTTGTCCTGAAAATCTTCTTCCACTTCGATGGAGCAAAACAGTTTTTGCCCCAGTTCGTTATAACTCATCAATTTAGCCGTGGGCCGGATACGGGCATACAAATGAACAATGCCACTTTGCTTATCACTGCGTAGCGCCAGCACCTCGCCTAAATTATCCCGGTCACGTTTGTGTTCTTCCCAAATCAACGCGGTGTAAGTGCGTACATCATAGGTTTCAGCCATATCAAGCAGCCACTGCGATTCAATTTTGCGGCTATCAATGGTGGTTCCCTCGGTAGCGATACATATCCAGCCGGTAGTTAATTGCGAATCAGTCATTTGCTACCTCACTTCTTAACCAGAGTAATAGCGGCTTCATCTACGGCGGCATACAAGAAACCATTACCCAAGGCATAACCCTCATTGCGCAGGTAGCTATGTTCGTAGGCGCTACGGTCTTCAACAAATTCAGCCCGAAAACGGCGGCTTCCTTTCTGTGTATAAATATGCAAATTGCTCAATGTAGTTACCGCCAAGCGTTTACCGGGCATAAATGGCGGGACAAAGGCAAAACGACCAGCAACCGACCCCATTAGCATTTGTGCCGCTGCTGTATCTGCCGGGCGATCTGCGGCATTAAATAAACGCAGCCTTTCCGCTGCCGCCAGTTCTGCCCCCACCATGACCACTAAGCGGGGATCTTCTCGGTAGGCTTCGGGAATTTTTTCCGTAATTAAATGGTTAGCCAGTGCATCTAAATGTGGAAATTCGCCCCCCTCACCAAGGGTTAATTCATCAGTTATAATCTGAGATCCGCTATTAAAGTCTTTGGCTATGGTGTGCCAACCAATATTAACGTCCTCCCCTTTTGGATTAGCTATAGGATCTGTTGGATAAGCGATTCTTTGACCATTAAGGCCAACCCGTAACATATCCAATGAAATTGCCATACCGAAGAAATCAGAAACAGTCTGAGTAAAGTGCTCAATACCACCAATATTGGCAATCGTGCCCATTCGCTCATAAGATAGCGAAGCACAAGAATCCGTATCAGCCAGCGAATAATCAGTGCCTGCAACTTTCAATTCGCGATTAAAACGCCCATTAATAGAGCGCCCGGTATATAAAGTGGATTCACCTATTTCAATACATTGCCCTTGCAGCTCCTCCACATCCAGTAACGTAATATTATTCATCATCCAGCCTGATTCCAGCATAGATATACGCAACTGATTTTCAGCCGGTTCAGAAATGGAAAAACTCTTTTCATTATCGAATGCTTGACTAATACCGCCAATAAAATTGGCATGAAACTGTCCTGCCATAGCAGGAGGATTGACTCTGGCCATTAGTGTTACCTTATATTATATAATTAAAATTTATTTATTATTAAAGTGAGTTTTTTATTGCTCGTGTTTTATCTGTGAGCCAACTAGATTTCTTTTTCATCAGCCCAACAAAATCATCCAGCGACATTTTACTTCTCATACTTTCAGACTCGATTTGATAATACTGTTTACTTAATAAAGAAATTTCTTTCCCTCCGTTATTTAGTGAGTATTTATCTTTAGGTACAGTACATTTCTCTAATATATTTTTAAGTGCACGTTCTAATTTATTTAGCTCTTTCCAAGCATACTTGTGTGACGTTAATCCGCTGCTAAATCTATCCCCCTGATAGGTTTCCGATGGAAGATAATCCATTGGTAATAACTCCATGACTTTACCTTTAAAACCTTTACTCCCCTCACTCAGCATCTGCTCAACCTGTCCCCGCAGTAGCCCTAATAATCCTTTACGTGCTGAAACTGAGGTTTTAGTATCTTCTAACCGTAGCTTTGCATTCTCTACACGATCATTAAGATTAGACATTAGCCTTCGAATATTACCATTATAACTGGACAGGCTACTGACTCCCCGCTGGGCATTATTTAGCTCAATATTGAGCTGCGAGATTTCATGATCTATCGCTTTCACTTTTATTTCTTCTTGCTTACAAATTTGTTGCCCACGTTCAATTAGTGTATTTATTTCACAAGGTGTACAGTTTGAACGTGGGGTTGCATAACCCGTTAATAATTCGAACTGTTCCAATAAGGGGGCCATTTTCTTTAATCGATATATTTCGATTACCCGAATGGCATAACCAGCATCGCCCTGCTCAGGGGTAAATGGTATTGGCTGATATGTCACAATAGTATTGATATCATCATCATACTTTGTCAGTTGTAATTCTTTTAGCATCTCATTTCTCTCTTTGAAATATTTCCATCAATCCAATTAATTACTTCCCCCTCTACCCATGCAACGGATCGTTCTCCGATAGGGATATTATTAGGGAAGTTCCCTTCTTTCATCTTAAAATAAATAGTAGAACGCTTTAACCCGGTAATAGACATCACATCGGGTAACCGTATTAACCTTTTCGCCATATTATTTATGGCAATAGAATCCCGCTCCATAAAGTTATCCTTTAATAGAATTGTATAAATGTGTGAAGACGCTATTAGACTTACATTTCCCTTACCCGATGTAAATATAGGGCTAGAAAACCATGCCAAATCACACATTAGTTTATGGTTGTTTTTTGTACTGCTAAGAGCGAATATAGATGAATATAGATGAATATGGGTGAGCAGCCTCATTCGTAAAGAAACGTAAATAACTATAATCTGAGAGCGACACAGCTAAATCCCCTCGGATGCCTATAGACTTACATGCAATATGCTTTCTGTAAAGTTCATGACTTGGTACTCCCAACAAAACTATTTCTTGTATTTTTACTTTTTAATAACAATACCCAATGTTTTTTATCATTGAGTTGGTATTACTTAGTATCAGTTAGTATTTATTCGTATCGAGTTAATATGAGTTAATATAACTTTCAGTTAATTAAGCTGAAATTTATTGAAAAAAACAAATGTAACATTTTGTAAAATTAATAATATTTCACTACATACCCCATTAGTTTGCTTAAGAGTCCATCGGATGCCCTTAGATTACTCGACTTTGGGGGGAATAAAACAAGTGATTTTAGTATAAAAAGCAGGCAATGAATTTATCTTGTGTGAGTGATTTTTTGGGACTGATTTTGAAGGGCAATGAATACTAATAAAGGACAGGGAAGGACAGTAAGTAAAAATCAAGAAATTCGTGAAGTTTCTATCGATTAGAATTAGTCATGTGAAAACTGATTATCAGTCATATCGCTATAAGCCCGAAAATAAACGTATAACGATATGTATAAACAATTAACTTAAAAGTAAAAATAGGCATTAAAAACAAATAATTAAGATAAAAGTTCGATTCCAGTCGGGGACACCATTAGCACTTCTCACAGCGTGCCATTCAGATTCAAATCACTTAAAATCTAATAAAAACAAAGACAATTTAGCTAGCCATCTTCTCAGTACATCTCAACCAGGTTCTCCAGAGCTCATTTTGATTATGGTATTGTTTTACGACTTCAATCA
>NZ_JBLWEX010000136.1:0-11372 GCF_048323875.1 Yersinia sp. LJYL362 | reverse complement strand
TAACGATCGGACAACCATCTCGGCTCCTGACAACATCTCCATGGGTTTTGCCTCCAGGCTTAGTTTGCTCATTGGATAACGGGAAATCATTTCCACGAAATCCGGTAGGAAAGGCACAACGCCCTGTGTTCCTATCTTTGTTTGTTATAGTTCTAATGTTTATTAACATAACTAACTTATTAACATAACGTCAGAATTTCTGGCAGGCAAACAGCAATTATCTGGATTAAAAGCAATTGTGTTGGTCACAAACTGAATTTTCCCTCATTAGAAAAACAAAACACTGCCAGACTCTCCAGCGCCTTGTTTTTCACGCCGCTTAATCCATTAATCAAAGAACTAAATCAGGCTGAGATTTTTTACGCATTGGATGCAATGAAATTGTCACTGCGCACAAATGGAGAAAGGGGGAGAGAGACTGCGGGTCAGAAAGACTGCAACGGCCTCTATTGTCGAACAGATAGAGGCCGTTGCAGTGAAAATATTGCTGGGTTAGTCGCGATACATAGAGTCAATTTCATTCTGATAACGCTGAAGAATGATTTTACGCCGTAATTTCATGGTCGGTGTCAATTCACCGGTTTCCATCGTGAAGGCCTGCGGCAACAGCGTAAAGCGCTTAACTTGCTCGAACTTTGCCAGTTCTTTTTGCATATCTTTCAGCCGTTGATCAAACAAACTAACAATATGGCTATGGCGTAACAGGTCTAATCTGTCATGGTATTTCAGGTTTATCGAATGAGCATATTCTTCCAGTGATTCGAAACACGGAACAATCAGCGCCGAAACAAATTTGCGGGTATCGGCAATGATAGCAATCTGCTCGATAAATCGATCCTGACCCAAGGTGCCTTCAATCATCTGTGGCGCAATGTATTTCCCCCCCGAGGTTTTCATCAAATCTTTCAGCCGTTCGGTGATGAATAAATTCCCCTGAGGGTCTAATGCGCCGGCATCACCTGTTTTGAGCCATCCATCTTCCGTAAAAGACTCCGCCGTCTCTTGGGGTTTATTGAAATAGCCGCGCATCACAATCGGACCACGCACTTGAATTTCATTTTCAGCGCCCAGACGCACCTCGATCCCCGGCAATGGCTTACCGATAGAGCCAAAACGGAAATCTTTTTCTTCCCAACAAGAAACGGTGGCACAGGTCTCTGTCATGCCATAGCCGTATTTGATATTGATGCCAATTGCCTGGAAAAACAGAATGATATTGTCATCCAATCGCGCACCTGCGGCCGGTAAAAAACGAACTTTCCCGCCCAGAACACCGCGCAATTTACTCAATACCAAACGATCCGCCAGCTTATACATCTGCTCAGAGAGCCACGATGAGGTTTGCCCACTTTGCAAATTTTGAAATTTGCGCTCGCCGCATCCTACCGCCCAGCGGAATAACATCCGGCGATGCCATTTCGCCAGAGCAACTTTGTCATTAATGGCACTGAACACTTTCTCGTAGAAACGCGGGACCGCACACATGACTGTCGGTTTTACTGCCTGCATCGCTGCGCGTACCCAATTGGTGTCACTGATATAGACATTTTGCGCGCCAGTATGCATAACATAAAAACTCCAGGCCCGCTCAAACACATGAGACAGCGGCAGGAAGCTAAGAGAAGTATCTTCAGATGTTAGGGTTAGACGCTGGTCATGTAAGTAGAGCTGAGCCGCCATGTTTCGGTATTCCAGCATCACACCCTTCGGTTCCCCTGTGGTACCCGAGGTATAGATTAATGTGAATAAGTCACTTAAATCGCAACCGTCTATACGCGCGGTTAATAGATGCTGTTGTACGGCATCTGGCTGTTGCTCAAAATCAGCCAAATGTTGAGCATATTCACAACCACGTAAATCAACACCAGGACCTAATACAACAATATGGCTAAGCTGCGGGCACAACCGCTTGAGTGTAATTGCAACATCGAATTGTGCTTGCCCACCGACAAACAAAATACGCACATCAGCATCATTCACGACATAAGCCGCTTGAGCCGGAGTATTCGTGGCATACAGCGGCACACTCACGCCACGTATCTGTAAAATAGCTAAATCTGCTAATGACCATGCCATGCTGTTATTAGCAAAAATCCCAATACGCTCTTGGATGGCAGCGCCCAAAGACAATAAAGCCGCAGAAATCCGCGTTACGTGCGTATCAATCTGCCGCCAGGTCAGCTGATTTTCGCCTTCTGGCGTCCATTCACGGAAAGCGACCTTGTCGGTTCTCTGGCTTATTTGTTGGCGCAAACGGCGCACAAGGTGATATTTATCTAATATTTGAGTCATAACATCGCAGCTCGCTGAGAAATCATTCGTTAAAGTGTAACACCACTTTGTTGCCTGTTAGCTTTCAGCTTACATGCGTTCACTTTTTTTTCGCGCAGTCTACTCACTCTATAGGCTATGGCAAATAAAATTCAGCGTAGAAGTGTGAGCTGAAATCGATTTTGACGAAAAATAGAGCAGTCGGCGCAATAGAGAGGGGATGAATGCGGGTAAAAGTATTTGGTTGGATGGGATAATAATTAAATACCAGAAATATACTCTAAGTAATTCGAGTGGCAGGAAGGCGGCAAACGAGAGACAAATTGGTTGTAAACCATTTTGAACAGCGCTTGCGCTGGCCCATGGACAGGTCGAGTAATGAACGTAGCCAACACACATGCAGCTTGAAGTATGACGAGTATAATAGTGTTAAGGGTGACTGTGGCCTGTGCCTGCCACTGAGAATTAAGACAACTTCAGCAGCAGGACTTAACGATAATAATTTAAGAAGGAATGCTAAGCTGACTGAGTAGTTCTTTCATCCACTGATGTCCCTTATCTCTATCTGTTGATTCATGCCAGGTGAGGTAACATGGGCGACATGTTTCTTCCCAAGGTAAGGAAATAAGTTTCAAATTAAGCGCTTCACTGTATGTTTGAACCAACCAGCGAGGCGCAATGGCGACAAAGCTAGTTTGAGATACAATATTTAGCACACTGTTCATATCAGTACTTTCATAAGCAATAGTTTGGGTGTTAATGGCTGATTCATAATAAAGTTGACTGAAAGAACCTACTTTATCCAATGAGACAATCGCGTGCGATTCAGAAAGGAGTTGTTCTTGTGTAATTGAATCATCAATACGTGGGTGATTATTAGACACAGCTAAAACTAATTCATCATTGGATAATGAAACATGATGAAAATCGGAACGTTCGAATTTGGTATAACCTATCACAAACTCGGTTTCCTGATAACGTAATTGATGTTCAATGTTCTCATTAAGATAAGATCTAACAATGAGCTGAATATTAGGTGCTAATTGATTAACCCGCTGTATAATCGGTGCTATCAGCCTGATATCCAGAGGGCTACAAATAGATAAATTAAATACTCGACCACTATTTTTAGCTTCAAACCCCGCACCTGGCAACTCGTTTTGTACTAGTTGCAGTGCTTGTCTAACCGGGCCAAAAAGCTGTCGCGCTCTGGCAGTTGGCTGAATACCGCGACCATAACGCACGAACAATTCATCATTAAACATCACTTTGAGGCGAGCAACGGCATTACTTACCGCCGGTTGGGACATTCCCAGCGACTGTGCTGCGCGCGTGACATTATGCATTTGCATCACAGCATCAAAAACAGTTAATAGATTGAGGTCAACACTGCGTAAATGAACGTCGCTCCCTTCTTTTTTGGTGACTTGACTGTCGATTACTAAGTTGTGTTCAAACATGCTTAACTCCACTAAGCTTTATGCAGATGGCATGATTAATAAATAACCTCATAGATATTTATCTCTGTTTCAAAATATCTTTGGACACTTATCATTAATGATACCAATATTCTCTTTAATATCTCGGCGAGATAAAATAGAGGTTCATCCTTGTATAAGTGTGAAAACATAAATCACACCTAATGCATTTAGTGATCAGTAAATATCCATAGACACACATATAAACAACAAACATATGCAAAGTATTTTGCATGGTGAATAAAACCAATCTACATTATCAATACCGAGACAATAACTTATCAGCATTAAAATATAACCTTAATATGATCACATCACAAAATGAGAGGATTAACAACTATGGCATTAATGAATAATAAATTCTCCACTTATAACTTATTAACTCTTAATTACACTTAAAAAAACAAAAACATCAAGGGATTTCTCCATTGTTCTAGTTGTAATTATTATAAATAGTAAGAAAATATAAAAGCCATGAACGAATCCAAGTAATAAGATAAAATATAATACATATGAAAACCTTACCTATATAAATAAAAAATAAGATTCCCTGCTGTTGGAACGTTTAGTTATTAAACTATTACAGGTAGTACTTCTCAGCGCTTTTATCCCCTAACGCGTTTTTTAACAGGCCATAGGCTGAGAGTAAATAGCCCATCCGTTCATAAAATCGTAAATAGAACAATAATCCATATTTTTAACGTTATACCAAACAAAGTAAAAAAAATAACTTGTATTTTCAGATGATAAAACTTAAAAGTTTAACTTTTAGGTTTTATATGTCGTTATAAGGAATTTATAGTCCGCTTAACCAGTTGAACACGCCATTTTAAACAAATGTTGACACATCCATAAAATTCACGTATCAATTTAGGCAACGCAATATTTTAACTAATGAGAAACTGAAAAATGAAGTTCTACTCAACCCGTCTACTAGGCCTACTACTTAACGCATCTCACTTGCGCGGTATGTTGGTGGACGGAAATCAGAACTGATTCAGTCATCAAGATTAACAAGCCCGCGCAAATGCGCGGGTTTTTTTTTACCCGCTAAGCGCAAATGTAAACACGACAAGGAATAACCCATGAGCCAACAAGTCATTATTTTCGATACAACCTTGCGCGACGGTGAACAAGCATTGCAGGCCAGTTTGAGTGTTAAAGAGAAGCTGCAAATCGCGTTAGCGCTGGAAAGAATGGGTGTTGATGTCATGGAAGTCGGTTTCCCGGTCTCCTCACCTGGCGATTTTGAATCCGTTCGCACCATCGCGCAGCAAGTGAAAAATAGCCGGGTGTGTGCCTTGGCCCGCTGTGTAGATAAAGATATAGATGTTGCCGCAGAAGCTTTGCGTATTGCCGAGGCATTCCGTATCCACGTGTTTTTGGCGACTTCTACCTTACATATTGAATCCAAGTTAAAGCGCTCGTTTGATGATGTGTTGGCGATGGCGGTACATTCAGTGAAACGCGCTCGCAACCATACCGATGACGTAGAATTCTCTTGCGAAGATGCTGGCCGCACCCCCATTGACAACTTGTGCCGCATCGTAGAAGCCGCGATCAATGCAGGCGCGACCACTATCAATATTCCTGATACCGTCGGCTACACCACACCATATCAATTCGGTGGCATCATCACTGACTTGTATCAACGTGTACCGAATATTGATAAAGCCATTATCTCTGTCCATTGCCATGACGATTTGGGCATGTCGGTTGCCAACTCCATTACCGCGGTGCAAGCCGGAGCACGCCAGGTCGAAGGGACTATTAATGGTTTGGGTGAGCGCGCAGGTAACTGTTCACTGGAAGAAGTGATCATGGCGATTAAAGTGCGCGAAAACATGCTGGGCGTGCATACCAATATTAATCATCAAGAAATTTACCGTACCAGCCAATTGGTCAGTAAATTATGCAATATGCCAATCCCTGCAAACAAAGCCATTGTCGGTAGCAATGCATTCGCTCACTCCTCCGGTATTCATCAGGATGGCGTGCTGAAAAATCGCGAAAACTACGAAATCATGACCCCACAATCCATCGGCTTGAAAGAAGTGCAGTTAAACCTAACTTCCCGCTCGGGCCGTGCCGCAGTGAAGCACCGGATGGAAGAGATGGGTTATCAGGATAAAGACTATAATTTGGATTCCTTGTATGACGCGTTCCTGAAGCTGGCGGATAAGAAAGGCCAAGTTTTTGATTACGATTTGGAAGCCTTGGCATTCATCAATAAGCAGCAGGAAGAGCCAGAGCATTACCGTTTGGACTATTTCAGTGTGCAGTCTGGTTCTAGTGTGATGGCGACCGCATCAGTGAAATTGGTCTGTGGTGAAGAAATCAAATCAGAAGCCGCCACAGGTAATGGCCCGGTTGACGCGGTGTATCAAGCCATCAACCGCATTACCGACTACCCCATTGAACTGGTGAAATATCAACTGTCTGCCAATGGTCAGGGTAAAGACGCACTAGGTCAGGTTGATATCGTGGTTGACCATAAAGGCCGCAGCTTCCACGGCGTGGGGCTGGCTACAGATATTGTCGAGTCATCTGCCAAGGCGTTGGTTCACGTATTAAATAACATCTGGCGCGCTCATCAAGTAGAAATCGAGAAGCAGCGTCTGCAACAAAATAATCAGGAAATGGTGTGAACATGACTAAGACTTATCATATTGCCGTTTTGCCCGGAGACGGTATTGGCCCTGAAGTAATGGCTCAGGCAAATAAAGTATTGGCTGCCGTGCGCCAGCGTTTCAGCATCAAGATTTCAACCAGCGTTTATGATGTCGGTGGCGCAGCTATCGACCGTCATGGCAGCCCGTTACCGCCAGCAACAGTAAGTGGATGCGAACAAGCTGATGCCATTTTATTTGGCTCAGTAGGCGGCCCAAAATGGGAACATTTGCCACCGGCTGAACAACCTGAACGCGGAGCACTGTTACCATTACGCAAACACTTTAAATTATTCAGTAACTTGCGCCCTGCGCGTTTGTATCAGGGATTAGAAGATTTCTGCCCATTGCGCAGTGATATCGCGGCGAAAGGTTTCGACATTCTGTGTGTGCGCGAATTAACCGGCGGTATCTATTTCGGTCAACCCAAAGGTCGTGAAGGCCAGGGTATGCACGAACGTGCATTTGATACCGAAGTTTACCATCGTTTTGAAATTGAACGTATTGCCCGCATTGCTTTTGAGTCCGCTCGCAAACGCGGTGGCAAAGTTACTTCCATTGATAAAGCCAATGTGTTGCAGAGTTCCATTCTGTGGCGTGAAGTCGTTACCGCTATTGCGGCGGACTATCCAGATGTTGCGTTGTCCCATATGTATATTGATAACGCCACCATGCAGTTAATTAAAGATCCATCCCAGTTTGACGTCTTGCTGTGCTCTAACTTGTTTGGCGATATTTTGTCAGATGAGTGCGCCATGATTACCGGCTCTATGGGCATGTTACCCTCTGCCAGTCTGAACGAACAAGGTTTTGGCTTATACGAACCCGCTGGCGGTTCTGCACCGGATATTGCAGGCAAAAACATTGCCAACCCCATCGCGCAAATTCTCTCTTTAGCCCTGTTGTTGCGCTTTAGTTTAGGTAAAGACGACGCGGCTGACGCGATTGAAAACGCCATCAATCAAGCATTGGAACAAGGCTATCGCACAGCTGATTTAGCCGGTGATGGCAAAGCAATCGGCACCAATGAAATGGGCGATATCATCGCCAAATTCGTAGCCGAGGGGGTTTAAGATGGGCAATACTTTATATCAAAACAAGACGTTATATCAGAAATTATATGATGCACATATCGTTTACGAAGCGCCGAATGAAACACCGCTGTTGTATATCGACCGCCACTTAGTGCATGAAGTGACATCGCCGCAGGCCTTTGATGGCTTGCGGGCCATGAACCGCCCGGTGCGTCAGCCGGGTAAAACCTTTGCCACCATGGACCACAACGTTTCGACACAAACTAAAGATATCAATGCCAGCGGCGAAATGGCGCGCATTCAGATGCAGGAACTTATCAAGAACTGTGCTGAATTCGGTGTGTCCTTGTATGACTTGAATCACCCATTCCAAGGCATTGTCCATGTGATTGGCCCAGAGCAAGGAATGACATTGCCGGGAATGACGATTGTGTGTGGTGATTCCCATACCGCGACCCACGGTGCATTTGGCTCATTAGCATTTGGTATCGGCACCTCAGAAGTTGAACATGTATTGGCCACCCAGACACTGAAACAAGGTCGGGCCAAAACCATGAAAATCGAAGTCAATGGTGAGGTGGGCCCAGGCATTACCGCCAAAGATATCGTGTTAGCCATTATCGGCAAAACCGGCAGCGCCGGTGGTACCGGTCATGTGGTGGAGTTCTGTGGCAGCGCGATTGAAGCTCTGAGCATGGAAGGCCGCATGACATTGTGCAATATGGCGATTGAAATGGGCGCGAAAGCCGGTTTAGTCGCACCGGACGACACCACTTTTAACTATCTGAAAGGCCGTCAATTCGCCCCGACCGGTGAGCAATGGGAACAAGGCGTGGCCTACTGGCGCAGCTTGAAATCTGATGCTGACGCTAAATTTGATACTGTCGTGACCTTAGATGCCGCTGATATCGCGCCGCAAGTCACCTGGGGCACCAATCCGGGTCAGGTAATTGCAGTCAATCAAATCATCCCGGCACCCGAGTCCTTTAGTGATCCCGTTGAGCGCGCTTCAGCCGAAAAAGCCTTGGCTTATATGGATTTACGCCCCGGTATCAAATTGACCGAAGTCGCAATTGATAAAGTCTTTATCGGTTCTTGCACCAACTCGCGTATTGAAGATTTACGTGCCGCCGCCGCAGTGGCGCAAGGGCGTAAAGTGGCCAGCGGTGTGCAGGCGATTGTGGTGCCCGGCTCCGGCCCGGTGAAAGCGCAAGCCGAAGCAGAAGGTTTGGATAAAATCTTTATCGAAGCCGGTTTTGAGTGGCGTTTGCCCGGTTGTTCCATGTGTTTGGCGATGAACAACGACCGTCTGGAACCCGGAGAGCGTTGTGCCTCCACCAGCAACCGTAACTTTGAAGGCCGTCAGGGCCGTGGTGGCCGCACACATTTGGTTAGCCCAGCAATGGCCGCCGCCGCCGCTGTCAGTGGTCATTTTGCTGATGTTCGCGACTTAGAAGCCGCCACCCACTAACCGGAGACACCACTATGACTAAATCTACTCAACACACTGGTTTTACTCAACATAAGGGTTTGGTCGCACCGTTAGATGCGGCAAACGTCGATACCGACGCGATTATCCCAAAACAGTTTTTGCAAAAAGTGACGCGCACCGGTTTTGGTCAGCACCTGTTTAACGACTGGCGTTTTCTCGATGACGCCGGCAAAGTGCCCAACCCTGAGTTTGTGCTGAACCGGCCTCGCTATCTGGGCGCAACCATCCTGTTGGCTCGTGAGAATTTCGGCTGTGGCTCATCGCGCGAACATGCGCCGTGGGCATTAACCGATTTCGGTTTTAAAGTGGTTATTGCCCCCAGCTTTGCTGATATTTTTTACGGCAATTCATTTAATAACCAATTATTACCGGTAACATTAAATGAGGGTGATATTGATACCTTATTCCAACTGGTTAAAGAGAATGAAGGTATCGAGTTTATTGTCGATTTAGAACATCAAACAGTGAATGCCGGTGGAAAAAGTTATTCTTTCGAAATCGATAGTTTCCGTCGTCATTGCATGATTAACGGTTTAGACAGTATTGGCCTGACCTTACAGCACGAAAGTAATATTTCAGCATACGAAAAACAACAACCAGAATTTCTGCGTTAATTATTTTTAAGTTAATTTTGTGAGTCTATTGTTGGTGTCAGGAAACCCCTGACCCAACAATTAAAACTCTATAAAAATCCTAATCAAAAAAATCATCTCTCCGTCACTCATTTCTGATAATAAAATCCAAATTCCATATCAATCAATCTGTTATATAACAGCATGCTAAGCCATTAGATTACATACATATTAATACCTCTAATACAGTTTTAATTGATTGTAATTTGTGCAGAAGGTCACTTTTTATTTTTTAAACAACGGTATGCTGTCATTCACCATCCACACCTAGAGAGCGCCTTATGACACGCATTGCATTGCGTTACCAAGCACGCATCTCCGGCGACAGCCGAGCTTGGTTTAATATCGATTACCGCCTCGCCAACGATTTCCCACGTTAATTCCTCCATTGCTTATTCAGCTTAGGCTGAAAAAACTCATTTCTTTATTTTGTTGCCGTCATAGGTAATACGGATCGCTATTTTTAATTTTAGCCAATCCTATTAGCCACGGTATATCTATATCCAAAAAAAATGATATTTGGAGTAATAAGCCATGAAACGCATCCCTGAGCCCTTCCGCATTAAAATGGTCGAAAATATTCGGATGACCAATCGGGAAGATCGTGAGAAAGCATTGATTGAAGCGGGCTATAACCCATTCTTATTACCAAGTGAAGATGTTTATATTGATTTATTGACTGACTCCGGCACTGGGGCGATGAGTGACCGTCAGTGGGCTGGATTAATGATGGGTGATGAGGCCTACGCCGGTTCACGTAATTATTATCACCTGTGTGACCAGGTTAAAAAACTGATTGGCTATCCATTTACTATTCCAACACATCAGGGCCGTGGCGCTGAACAAATCCTGTTCCCTTGCCTGATTGCGAAAAAACAAAAAGCCGGTGGCGCCAAGAACCCGGTCTTTATTTCCAACTTCCATTTTGATACCACCGCCGCTCATGTTGAGATGAATGGTGCTAAAGCTATCAACGTCGTCACCCCGAAAGCCTTTGATACTGTGGCTTATTATGACTGGAAAGGTGATTTCGATTTAGACCAACTGAAAGCAACAATTGCCGAATATGGCGCTGACAACGTGGTGTCAATTATTACCACCGTCACCTGTAACAGTTCCGGTGGGCAGCCAATTTCAATGAGCAATATGCGCGAAGTGTATCGAATTGCTCAACAGCATAATATTCCGGTGGTCATCGACTCCGCCCGCTTCTGTGAAAATGCCTGGTTTATCAAACAACGCGAGCCAGGTTATGGCGACAAGTCGATCAAAGAGATCATTCTGGAAATGTATCAATACGGCGACATGCTCACCATGTCAGCCAAAAAAGACCCGATGGTGAATATTGGCGGTTTGTGCTGCTTCCGCACCGATGAAGATCTATTTAACGACGTTCGTATCCGTTGCGTGCCGATGGAAGGATTTGTCACTTACGGTGGATTAGCCGGTCGCGACATGGAAGCGCTGGCCATTGGGCTGGAAGAAGGGATGAATGAAGACTTCCTGACTTATCGTATCGGGCAGGTAGAGTATCTGGGCGAGCGGCTGCGTGCTGGCGGTATTCCGATTCAATATCCTACCGGCGGTCATGCGGTGTTTGTCGATGCCAAAATCCTGCTGCCTCATATTCCAGCCGAACAATTCCCGGCACAGGCTCTAAATAATGCGTTGTATCTGGAAGCAGGTATTCGCAGTGTGGAAATTGGATCATTGCTGCTAGGCCGTGATCCACAAACCGGTAAACAAAAACCATCGCCATTGGAACTGCTGCGCCTGACCATCCCGCGCCGAGTCTA
>NZ_JBLWEX010000135.1:0-11349 GCF_048323875.1 Yersinia sp. LJYL362 | reverse complement strand
CGGCTTCAAAGTGGTGCTCTATTTTCTCAAGAAAACTTTTCAGGCCCATCGGTTATCCTTCCTGCTCAATCTTGGTCAGTATGTCGCGCAATACCGGCCCATATTCATACTTACCGGGGCAGACAAAGGTACACAGAGCCAAATCTTCTTCATCCAATTCCAGACATCCGAGCGCTACGGCGCTGTCGGTATCGCCAGCTAACAGATCACGCAGCAAATGAGTGGCCAAAATATCCAGTGGCATAACGCGCTCATAGTTACCAATCGGCACCATCGCGCGCTCCCCACCCTGCATATCAGTGGAGAAAGCAAACAACTTGTGCTTGAAGAAATGGCCCAACGTGGTGCGAGTAATCGAATATTTATCACGCCCCGGCATCACCCAACCGAATAGCTCTTTTTCTCGCCCTTCGCGGATGACAGACACTTGGTGATGGAAACGCCCGAGATAGCCATGAGTGGCGGAGAAAGCAGTACCGCTGAGCACGGAACCGGAGATAATGCGGTTATCGCCCTCTTTCAGTCGACCGGCAGTCAGTTCAGATAAACTGGCCCCGAGGCGAGTGCGCAGTAAAACTGGCTGTTCGACCTGCGGCCCAGCCAGTGCGACGATACGATCAGTCCATAACTCACCACGAGTCAATAATTTACCGATGGCAATCACATCCTGATAGCCCACATGCCAGACAGTTTTGTTGAGACTGACCGGCTCAAGAAAATGAATATGAGTTCCTACCAGACCAGCCGGATGTGGGCCAGAGAACTCATTGTAAGTGACCTGCGCGTTCTGATGGCTGGCAACGGCCTGCCCCGGCGCATGACAAACATGCACTTTCCCCTCGGTCAAACGGGCCAATATGGTTAAGCCATGATTGAATGCATCAGATTCGGTCGCGATAATCACTTGCGGGTCAGCAGCCAGCGGTTGGGTATCCATGGCGCTGACAAAAATGGCCCGTGGACGGCTATTAGGAATAGGGATTTTGCTAAAAGGGCGGGTGCGCAGCGCTGTCCATAAACCCGATGCCAGCAAGTGGCGCTGCACTTGTTCATCACTCAGTTGATTGAGAGAAGAAACGTCATAATGTTCAAACGGGATTTGCTCGTCCCCATCAATTTCAATTACCACAGATTGTAAAACTCGCCGCTCACCACGATTAATGGCACTGACTTTGCCACTCGCGGGGGCGGTGAATATCACACCTGGATTCTTTTTATCCTCAAATAGCGCCTGGCCTTTCTTTACCCAATCACCTTCCTGGACCAACATTGAGGGCCGCATCCCGACATATTCTTCACCGAGCAAAGCCACCTGATGAATTGTTGGCCCCTCTTCTATTACTTGTGCAGGTGCTCCAGCGATGGGGAGATCTAGTCCTTTCTTTATTTTAATCATAGAGTTGAACTACTTTATTAGTTATATCAAATGCTGTACTAACCCAGAGTGTACAGCCATACAAAGAGAAGATACTTTCATGGTTCAGTTAAACGGCGCTTTAATACTGAGTCAATTAGACGAACATCAATACTAACTAAATGAGTCTCAGATACTATTGCAAATATCGATATTAAATGGTGTCGCAGCAAAAATAATGAGAGTGGCGATTAATTGGGCCATTCATCCGTAGAGGGCAATTTTAGCATTTGCCACCCAGCACTGTCTGACAAATGCAGTGACCTGTGTCAAGCAAACACCAATAATTTACAGCTAAATTTTGTATATATTCGGTAAAATCGTGTTGTTAATTCATCTTTACCGATTTTGTATTTATTTTATACAAAACATATATTGCTAAAAATTTTCTGGCTGATAATCTGCGCCTATAAATCAGAAAAGTCAGTGGCATCTATAAATATAAGTAGGAATAAGAATGGGCAAAATCGCGCCGTCATTCGTGACGATAATGTTTGCGATGATAATTTGTTTGCCTGCGGTCTCCTTCACCAGCTCAGCCAGTGAGCCTGTGGCGGTATCCAAAGAGCTAAAACAGCAATTACTCGGGTCATCGGTCTATATTCAAATCTTCAAAGAAGAACGTACTCTGGAATTATATGCCAGGTTACAAGGTGAGTATCGTTTGGTACAAAGCTATCGTATCTGTGAATTCTCGGGTGGGCTTGGCCCAAAACGCCGTGAAGGGGATTTTAAGAGTCCGGAAGGTTTTTACACTATTGATATGCGCCATTTAAAACCCGACAGTAAGTTTTATCGCGCCATCAATATTGGTTTCCCAAATGATTATGATAAGTCGCAAGGTTATTCAGGGAAATATCTGATGATCCATGGCGCTTGCAAATCAATCGGCTGTTATGCCATGACTGATGCCTATATGGACGAGATATTTAACTACGTGCAAACAGCATTTATCTTTGGTCAGGAAAAAGTGGATATCAGTATCTATCCCTTCCGCATGACTGAACAAAATATGCAACGTCACCGTAACTCTTCGGATTATAACTTCTGGCGTCAATTGCAGCCGGGCTACGAGTATTTTGCCAAGAACCGGATGCCGCCTTCAGTTTCCGTGGTCAACGGGCAGTATGTTCTTAGCCGCCCGCCAACCTCCAGTGCACCAGCATCGCAGTACGCCCTGACAAAATCGGACGCACTGATTAAATCAAATACGCTCGCCAAAACAGAATAATGCAAACTCACCTGGTGCAATTTTGTGCCAGGTTTCATTACCGGTTAGAGGCTGGGTGGCGATCACCGTGACCACATCTTGAGGTGTGGTCTGGCGTTGAAAGTCAATTTCAACATCCCTATCCAGCAACGTCGCTTTACCAAAAGGTGCACGGCGCGTTATCCAATATAAATTGGTCGAACAGAACGCCATCACAAAACGCCCATCCGAGAGCAACATATTAAACACCCCTTTGGCGCGCAATTGCTCGCACAAAGTACCAATATAGCGAAACACTGCGGGCCAATTGCTCGGTGTGCGCGGGTAGCGTTTTGCCAGTTGATTCAGTAACCAGCAGAAAGCATATTCACTGTCTGTTTGACCGATAGGCCGGAAAGTTCCGGTATCTAATTGACGATAACCTTTAAGTTGGCCGTTATGGGCATAAGTCCAGTTTCGTCCCCACATTTCACGGGTAAAAGGATGGGTATTTTCTAATGCCACTTCGCCGCGGTTTGCCTGACGGATATGGGAAACCACCGCACAGGATTTAATCGGATAATCTTGTACCAATCGGGCAATGGGTGAATTAAAACTGGGTTGGGGATCTTTAAACGTGCGACAGCCATTACCTTCATAAAAGGTAATCCCCCAGCCATCTTTATGTGGGCCAGTTCCCCCGCCTCGTTGCACCAGGCCGGTAAAGCTAAAGCAAATATCCGTCGGAACATTTGCGCTCATCCCGAGCAATTCGCACATATATTCCTCCGCGCACCTAATATGGCTTCAATAACCTTATCGTTCAAACAATCTCAAGGTGACCAACGAGATAACGACTATCGTTGATCACCTCAGCACATCAAGCTTTAACCATCTCTTTTTCAATTAACTGAATCAAGATATGAATCACTTTAATATGAATTTCTTGAATACGGTCTGCATAGCCAAAATGAGGGACCCGAATTTCGATATCCGCAGAACCCGCCATTTTGCCGCCATCTTTACCTGTCAGAGTGATGACTTTCATGCCTTTGGCACGTGCAGCTTCAATGGCTTTAATGATATTACCTGAATTACCTGAAGTGGAAATGCCTAACAATACATCCCCTTCACGGCCTACAGCTTCAACATAGCGAGAGAAAATATAGTCATAACCAAAATCATTACTGACACAAGAGATATGGCTGACATCTGAAATCGCAATTGCCGGATAGCCTGGGCGGTTTTCGCGGTAACGACCGGTCAGTTCTTCGGCAAAATGCATAGCATCACAATGGGAACCGCCATTACCGCATGACAATACTTTACCGCCCGCTTTAAAAGAATCAGCCAGTAATACGGCTGCGCGCTGAATAGCATCGATATTGTCATCATCTTTCAAAAAGTTTGCCAGTGTATCTGCTGCTTCATTCAGTTCACTGCGGATTAAATCGTGGTACATGGGAGCCTCTTTATAGTCCTATGGCATCATTATTCTTCCTGCACCAGTGTACCGGATAGCATAAACTGCGAGAAGCGCTGTGATGAATTAGCCAGTACAGTTTTGCATTAGCCAAAACAGTTTTAGCGGTTAGTGCGACCAATTTGTGAGATGAGTTGTAAATAAGATGTAATGTTATTGATAAAAATAATGAGATGAACTACAACAAATGTATCACTCAACAGGTCAGACCTCCTACATCTCAGGAGCTTCATTATGATGGTTCTAAGCATTGTTGCCTTGCTGGTTCTTATTGGTGTGCTGTTCTATCACCGGGTGAACCTGTACCTCAGTAGTTTGATTCTTGTGGTTTATACCGCCGCGATGGGGGCGGCACAGCTATGGTCATACTGGGCATTACTGCCATTGGTGATTGTTCTGCTGCCTCTGACACTGACCCCACTGCGCCAATCCCTGTTTTCAGCCCCAGCACTGCGCATGTTCCGTAAAGTCATGCCGGCCATGTCTCGCACAGAAAAAGAAGCCATTGATGCGGGAACCACTTGGTGGGAAGGCGATTTATTCCAGGGCCAACCAGACTGGAAAAAATTGCACAACTATCCAAAACCGCAATTAACCGCAGAAGAACAAGCTTTTATTGATGGGCCAGTCGAAGAAGCCTGTCGTATGGCGAATGATTTCCAGATTACCCATGAGTTGGCTGACCTGCCGCCAGAGCTGTGGGCCTATCTGAAAGAGAATCGCTTCTTTGCGATGATCATTAAGAAAGAGTACGGCGGCCTTGAGTTCTCCGCCTATGCTCAGGCGCGGGTACTGCAAAAACTGTCCGGTGTGTCGGGCATATTGGCTATCACCGTCGGCGTACCCAACTCCCTCGGCCCCGGAGAGTTACTGCAACATTACGGGACTGAAGAGCAAAAAAATCATTATTTACCAGGTTTAGCCCGTGGTGACGAGATTCCTTGTTTCGCCCTGACCAGCCCAGAAGCCGGTTCAGATGCCGGTGCCATCCCGGATACTGGCACAGTTTGTATGGGTGAATGGCAAGGCAAACAGGTGCTGGGCATGCGCCTGACCTGGAACAAACGCTATATCACCCTTGCGCCAATCGCCACGGTACTGGGGCTGGCTTTCAAATTGTCTGACCCTGAGCATCTGCTGGGTGAGACGGTTGATTTGGGGATTACCTGTGCTCTTATCCCAACCAACACCCCAGGGGTGGAGATAGGCCATCGCCACTTCCCGCTGAACGTGCCGTTCCAAAATGGCCCCACCCGCGGTAACGATATCTTTGTACCGATTGATTACATTATTGGCGGGCCAAAAATGGCCGGTCAGGGCTGGCGGATGCTGGTGGAGTGTCTGTCCGTAGGGCGGGGCATTACCTTGCCATCCAATGCCACAGGCAGCTTGAAAAGTGTGGCGATGGGTATTGGCGCTTATGCTTATATTCGCCGTCAGTTCAAAATCTCAATCGGTAAAATGGAAGGGATTGAAGAGCCGCTGGCACGTATTGCCGGTAACGCCTATGTGATGGATGCCGCAGCCACCTTGATTACCAGCGGCATTATGCTGGGTGAGAAGCCGGCGGTGTTATCTGCCATTGTTAAATACCACTGTACCCATCGTGGTCAACGCGCGGTAATGGATGCGATGGATATCGCGGGTGGGAAAGGTATCTGCCTTGGCCCTGCCAACTTTGTCGCCCGTGGTTATCAAGGTGCCCCCATTGGTATCACCGTGGAAGGCGCGAATATCCTGACCCGCAGTATGATTATCTTCGGCCAGGGTGCTATCCGCTGCCATCCGTTTGTACTGGATGAAATGGCGGCGGCGCAATCGAATGATGTTGCCGCTTTTGATAAAGCACTGTTTGGCCATTTGGGCCATGTGGGGGGCAACAAAGTTCGCAGTTTCTGGCTGGGGCTGACCCATGGCCGCACCAGTGCTACCCCGACCAAAGACAGTACTCGTCGTTATTACCAGCATCTGAACCGCTTGAGCGCCAACCTGGCCTTGTTGTCTGATGTCTCGATGGGTGTGCTGGGCGGCAGTTTGAAGCGTCGCGAACGTATTTCTGCCCGTTTGGGGGATATTCTTAGTCAAATGTATCTGGCCTCCGCCACATTGAAACGCTATGAGGATGAAGGTCGCCAGAAAGAAGATTTGCCGCTGGTGCATTGGGGGGTACAGGATGCGCTGAATCAGGCGGAACAAGCGCTGGATGATTTACTGCGCAACTTCCCGAATGGCTTTATTGCCGGATTAATGCGGTTTGTTGTCTTCCCATTAGGGCGCACTCATCAGGCTCCATCAGACCATCTGGATCACCAATTGGCGCAATTGTTGCAAATACCGTCAGCCACCCGCAGCCGTATTGGTCGTGGTCAATATCTGACACCGAGCGAATTTAACCCGGTTGGTTTACTGGAAGCGGCATTGCAGGATGTGATTGCAGCAGAGCCGATTCATAAGCGCCTGAGTAAAGAAGCAGGCAAGAGCTTGCCATTTACCCGCTTGGATAAGCTCGCTAAACGCGCGCTGGCTGAAGGGAAAATCAATGCCGAAGAAGCCGCAATACTGACTAAAGCAGAAAATAGCCGTCTGCGCTCGATTAATGTCGATGAATTCGAAGCGGATGCACTGGCGGCCCAGCCCGTAGCAAAACAGCCGGCGAAACAGCGACATACTGAAGCGGCATAAGGGTATTAACCTTATTGATGTCAGTATCTAACGCTAAAAACTGTCTAGTGCTAAAAACTAAGCCTCCAGTCACTGGAGGCTTTTTTATCATCTTCATCCAGCAAGACAATCATCTAAATGACGAACAGTCATCCAGTAAATCACGAACAATCACCCCGAACTGCTCAGGTTTGCCGGTGAATAACACGTTATCCGGTTGAATTTGTAATAGTCGTTCGCGTAAATGATTCCGCCATTCTTTATCGGTAATCAGCCGCACGGTCACCGCGATATATTCAGACAAATCATGAGCAATTAACTCTTCGTCTAATCCCAGACGGCGGAATAACCCCTCATCGATATGCTCGTGGACTTCAGCTCCACTCAGACACACGCCGGGCAGCCCCTGGCGCACGGTATCGACGATGCCATTGGTGTTGCCAAAAGGAAAGGGATTGATAAATAGATCACACTGATTAATCACCTGCAAATAATCCATATACCCCAAGTGTTCATAGATTTTAGCTTGAGGAACAATGTCATTAATCGCCTTTTCCATCACTCGATGGGTGATACCCCAACAGAAACCCACCAGAAAGTGAAATACCACCGGCGTTGATACTTGTTGGCCAATTTCAGCACAAGTGGCTAAAAAGCGTGGATTAATTTTCATCGCGGATGCACAAACAGCAATATGCACCGCTGGCCGCTCATCAAAATGAGATATGGGTTCCGGCTGATTGATATTGGCGGGTGGCACGTAAGGTAGACAATCTTTGGGTAATGCAACAACCTTTTCGGAGAAACACGCAATATCCCCCAGATAATCCTCTTCGACTAAAACCGCATCGATATAGTCAGAATGGGTGGTCGCGGGGTGCCCCAATGCCATCACTTGCAAGGGGGCCAACCGCAAATTAGTTAATGCAATAGTGAGTGGGAACATGCCAACACTGGGGAAATAAATTACGTCCGGCCGCAGTTTCTGCGCTAATGCCACAATAGTCTCAACCGCCCCCGCTCGACTCACCTCTGTGAAATCATCAAAAACCTTCCGAGTGATGGCGTCAGTTGCCTCAACAATGGTGACTCCGTGAGTATAAAACTGCTCACGGGCCGCGCGTAAGGTACTGGAATGCGTCCGATAAATTGAATGACCGCTGTTAAACCATTCTAAGATAACTAACATTAATGGCTTCGTGCGTGATGGCGGTGACAAGTCATTATCAGATAGCCCTTTATGGAGCAGTGTGTTACGCAAATGAAAATTGATACTGCGTTTTATGGCGTGCTTTTGTGCCATATCAGCATAACTGCAATGCATATAAACATCATGCAGGATACGTTCAGGCAGGTGCTCAAGGCTTTCCAGGGTTAAGAGTTTTTCAGGTAACCAGTCCAGCAGAAGCTCACGTTTTGCATGCCCGGCCACGCTGGGTAAAATGCGTGGCGATAATAGTGCCAGAAACAGGGCAGCTGCCGCTTGGGGATTAAATTTCCACAATAAATCCGGCTGAAGCGGAATACCTGATTCGGGTAAATACATCAGGCAAAATTTCAGAAAATTATTATGCTCAAAACGCAGAGGATGAGCACATCCCTCCCCTGCTTGATTCAGGTTGGTAATCACATGATCCGCATGACCAAAAGGTGATGCGGCAAATATCAAAGCAATCCAGCGGTGGAAATTAATTAGTTGTAAGAAACCTTTATCGGATAGTACAAATCCGGGATCAGACAGCAGGTTGCCAATAGCGGCTGCCAAGCGATTACAATAATGCTCCTGCTGTTGTATTGAGTGTTGTTTTAGTGAAAAAACCTCCCAGCGACCATATTGGGTGTCCAATTGCTCCAACATCAATATCAGCAATCGCCCCGCCTCCTCATAGCGCCGCACACATACTATAAACTCGAAATAAGGTAACGAAAAGGTTGTCGACTTCTCTACCGCTGGTGCTAATTCAACCGTTTTTTCCACCATTTCCAGCTCTCCTTGTCACTTCGACATCACAACTTATCTAGTAGATTGAGTGAGTGAAACAGTTCGTTATTTCTGATCTGCTGCCTTCGTCAGGGGTCTCCACTTACCTAGAACATGGGTATCACACAGTTCACGCTCAGGCTTGACGTGCTGCTTAGTCATATCCTCTGTGGTGACCTGCTCAGGGATACACACTGCAACGCTGATATTGTCCGCGATATCATGCTCATATTCGGTCACGATAGACGGCGGTAAAGTTTGTTGTTCTAAAGAGCTAAGCATCTGGCTTCGTGTCATTAATAACGAGCCACGTTTAACAGCCTCTCGAGGTTCCATTATCGCTTCAGAGAGAGTTCTCTCTCTTGATTTACCGCCAAAACTATTTTTATCTACCGGTTGGCCATTAATCGTCACATTTTCACCAATGTTATCCGGCAGGGTGATAAACACTGGTGGCTTATCTGAGCCGGTATTCCCGCCAACCACAATGTCAGTTATCAATGCATCATCATCGAGGAAAACGCCGTGGTTATTGCCTGAATTACCGTTTATTACACCACCACTGACCGGGCCATCAATATGTACTCCATGGCCATTGTTAGAGGCATTCCCCTCAATGGTAGTATTACCGTTATTGGTTATCGGGCCGTTGATCTCCACACCATGCCCATCGGTAGAGTTACCCTTTATGGTGGTGTTCTCGAGGGTGTTGTTACCGTCCAGTTGCACCCCGGTGCCTTTTTCACCGCTGGCATTGCCATTGATATTGAGTGGGTCATCCGGCCCGCCGCCATTCAGGGTGGCATTTTCACCCACATCCACACCAATGCCGTTAGTGGTGTTGCCATTCACTGCGCTATTGTTATTGCCGGTGAGATTACCGGCGATCTCAACCCCCTTGCCGTCCGGGCTGTTGCCGTTCAGCGTGGTGTTATCCAGTTGGGTATCGCCGTCCACTTTGATGCCAGAGCCGGTGTCTGAGGTGCCGTTAATCACCCCACCGGCAATCGCCCCGTTCAGATCGACGCCATCGCCTTTATCCGCTTTGCCATCGAGCGTGGTATTGCCCTGGTTGGTCAGTGGGCCGTCGATATCCACCCCGGTGCCGTCGGTGGCATTCCCCGCCAGCGTGGTGTTATCCAGCGTATTATTGCCCTCCAGCTGCACCCCGGTGCCTTTCTCACCTGTCGCGTTGCCGGTCACGTTAAGCGGATCATCCGTTCCACCGCCATGCAGAGTGGCATTTTCACCCACCTCCACCCCGGTACCGTTGGTGGTGTCACCGTGCACCGCGCTGCCATTGTTACCGGTCAGATTACCGGCAACCTCAACCCCCTTGCCGTCCGGGCTGTTGCCGTTCAGCGTGGTGTTATCCAGTTGGGTATCGCCGTCCACTTTGATGCCAGAGCCGCTGTCTGAAGTGCCGTTAATCACCCCACCGGCAATCGCCCCGTTCAGATCGACGCCATCGCCTTTATCCGCTTTACCGTCCACCGTGGTATTGCCCTGGTTGGTCAGCGGGCCGTCGATATCCACCCCGGTGCCGTCGGTGGCATTCCCCGCCAGCGTGGTGTTATCCAGCGTATTATTGCCCTCCAGCTGCACCCCGGTGCCTTTCTCACCTGTCGCGTTGCCAGTCACGTTAAGCGGATCATCCGTTCCACCGCCATGCAGAGTGGCATTTTCACCCACCTCCACCCCGGTGCCGTTGGTGGTGTCACCGTGCACCGCGCTGCCATTGTTACCGGTCAGATTACCGGCAACCTCAACCCCTTTACCGTCCGGGCTGTTGCCGTTCAGTGTGGCGTTATCCAGTTGGGTATCGCCGTCCACCTTAATACCGCTTCCCGTATCCGAAGTACCGTTGACAGTGCCGCCCGCGATCGCGCCGTTCAGATTGACGCCATCGCCTTTATCCGCGTTGCCGTCAAGAGTGGTATTGCCTTTGTTGGTTAGCGGGCCGTCAATATCGACTCCGGTGCCGTCAGTGGCATTCCCTGCCAGCGTGGTGTTATCCAGCGTGTTATTGCCCTCCAGCTGCACCCCGGTGCCTTTCTCGCCCGTGGCATTACCGGTTACGGCCAGCGGATCATCCGTTCCACCGCCAGTGAGCGCGGCATTCGGGGCCACCTCCACCCCGGTGCCGTTAGCCGTATCACCGTGTACCGCACTGCCATTGTTACCGGTCAGGTTAGCGGCGATCTCCACCCCCTTGCCGTCCGGGCTGTTGCCGTTCAGCGTGGCGTTATCGAGCTGGGTATCGCCGTCCACTTTGATGCCAGAGCCGGTGTCTGAGGTGCCGTTCACCGTGCCGTTCGTGACTGGCCCACTCAGTTCCACCCCCTCACCGCCGGTGGCTTTGCCGTCCACCGTGGTATTGCCTTTGTTGGTCAGCGGACCATCGATATCCACCCCGGTGCCGTCAGTGGCATTCCCCGCCAGCGTGGTGTTATCGAGGATATTATTGCCGTCCAGCTGCACCCCGGAACCATTTTCGCCCGTGGCATTACCGGTTACGGCCAGCGGATCATCCGTTCCACCGCCAGTGAGCGCGGCATTCGGGGCCACCTCCACCCCGGTGCCGTTAGCCGTATCACCGTGTACCGCACTGCCATTGTTAC
>NZ_JBLWEX010000134.1:0-11336 GCF_048323875.1 Yersinia sp. LJYL362 | reverse complement strand
CTTTATCAAGCCCCAGCCACCAATGCCCTATCTGCATCCCCCACCACAGGTTCTCCGGTTGGCGCGAGAGTGATATCACAATCGTGACCAACCCCACCAATAGGAAAGAGAGCGGTATTGCCAGCCAACGTAAGTAACGGCGTGGCCCCACCCGCAACAGATAACAGGTCAGGGCGGCGATAAACACCAATAGCAGCGCCTGATACATCGGCGGGCTAAGCATGGCGGCCAATAGGAAAACGGCATATAGCACCAATTTTCCCATTGGATCAGCCTGTCGCCAGCGGCTTTGATAACTTAGTTTATCAATCCCCAGCATGCTCACCGCGTTTCCCCCGGTAATAGCCTAAGATGTAAAAAATCACCGCCGCCCCAATGGAACCTTGCAGGGTAAACAGCAGACTTTCAATTTCGCCACTGGCGGGTTCATATAACGGCGTGAACCACGGCTGATAATGAGGGGCTGTCGCCTGAATCAGAGTTTCGGCTTCACCATCTGAGCCACCATATTCACCGCCGTGATTAATAAAGAACGGCATTATGACCAGAGCGATCACCATCGCCAGTAAAATAAGCGTCTTTTTCATGTTAGTGAGTCCCTGCGTGGATTAACTGGCGTTTGGTTAATTGGTCGTAAATCATCACTGTCAGCAAGCCTTCAGCGATGGCTATCGGGATCTGGGTAATGCAGAACACCCCCATAAACTTGATAATCGAACCGCTGACACCAAATTGCGGGTCAGGGAAAGCCAGACCAAGCTGTACCGAGGTGACAAAATAGGTGGTTAAATCCGCTAGCATGGCACAGAGGAATACCCCTACATCGCGGCGCACCCCCGCTTTACAGGCTAATTTCCACACCAGATAGCCCACTACTGGCCCAATAACCGCCATTGACATGCCGTTAGCACCCAACGTTGTCAGGCCACCGTGCGCCAGTAATAACGCCTGGAACAGCAGCACAATGGCCCCCAATACCGCCACCACGACCGGCCCAAACAGAATAACCGCCAGCCCGACCCCCGTCGGATGCGAACAACTGCCGGTCACCGATGGGATTTTCAACGCCGATAACACGAAAATAAAAGCACCACACAGCGCCAACAGGACTTTTTGATTGCTGTCTTCAGCGACAATCTGTTTCAAACGTACCAATCCCATAAACAAGCACGGCAGGAACAGTACCCACCAGGCCAGCGCCCACATCGGCGGTAAAAAACCTTCCATGATGTGCATGGCAAAAACATCATTCGGGGCAATCGTTAGCAGAATTGCCATCGCAACGCCGCTAAGCGAAAGTTTTTTTAACTGTCTTTCCATTTCGTATTCCTTTTCCCCCTTTTTACTTGAAGCCGCAGCGGTGTTAGCTGCTCTCGCTCACCCGAATCACTTACTTATGTAAGCTCATCGGGATGAGTTCGTTTGCTGCCTTGCTGCAACTCCAATTAATTTGGGGAGTAATTTAAAATTAATTAACCATCTATTTAACTAACCTGTTATCCATTAACTCGTTGCTGTTTATTGACTAAAATGGTCGAGAAATAGGGCAATGGTTGGTCAGCGGCTAGGGTATCCAACTGACGCCAGCACACCTCGCCGGGTAATGAAGCTTCCGACATCAACAGCGCATGCGGGAACAAATTTAACCGGCCCAATAGCGCCTGAATTTGTGCAAAGCGGCCATATACTTTCATCAGCACTACGCAGTCGTGATCGCGCAGAGCGCGTTCCAGCTCGGCTTCTGGGGCAGTGCAAGACATAACCGCCAGCGATTGTTGCTCCATCGCCAAGGGCAATGCGGCACGTGAGGCAATGGCGGCAAAGGAAGTGACACCGGGGACAATTTCCAACCAATCTGGCCGACCAATACGTTCTAGCAAAAATACCCACGTGCTGAATAACATGGCGTCGCCGAGGGTGATAAAGCCCACCTGATGGCCCTGCGCAACTTCCACCTGCAGCTGTTGTGCTACCTCATCCCACACCGCCTGCTTTTCGCTGTCATCGGCGCTCATCGGGAAATGGCAGGTGCGGATTTCGGTGTTGGGCGATAAATATTCGCGCACAATGGACAGCGCCAGACTGTCACCGCCTTTGCGCCCTGCCGGTGCATACAACACATCCAACTTGGCTATCAGTCGTGCTGCCCGCACGGTGATTAAATCGCTGGCTCCGGGGCCAACACCCAATGCATAAAGTCTGCCGCTCATTACGCTGCCTCCTGCTGTTTTTGCTGCAAGGCACTTGCCAAATGCTGCACAAACATTTCGCGAATCAATGGGTTCTCTCCCAATCCTTGCAGCCATGATTGCGCACTGATACCCGCGGCTTCCAGTTGTGAGCGCCATGAATCCGGCTCATCAGAGGCCATATCATTGATGGCGTGATCACCGGCCACCAGCATTAATGGCATCAGATGCACTTTGCGCACCCCCTGCTGCTGTAAGCGGTTAATGATGTGGCCGATTTCCGGATAACTTTCCACCGCACCCACCAAAGCAGGAAAATTGAGAGAAGTCATTAAATGGTCAAGGCAGGCATACGCAGAAAAGGCGAAGTGACTGGCACCGTGGCCCATAAAGACCACCCGCTCATCTGCCGCCAGCGGGGGCATTTGTACTTGCAGGGCCGCCAGTAATTGTTGGTAATCGGCAAAGCTGCTTAACAGTGGTGTGCCCAATGCCAGATGATGAAAGCAATCGCTAAAACCGCGTACTTCATTAGCGATTTTTTCGTATTCATCGCCATTAATCACATGCAGTGATTGGATAGCGACATCTTGATAACCCTGTTCAGCCAGTTGTTTCAGTGCTTCTCGCGGGTTATTGATCAACAGACCATCGCGTTTGCGCAGCTTACGAATGATCATTTCTGAGGTAAAGGCGCGGAACACATCGCGATCACGATAAGCCGCCGACAGTTGTTGCTCACAAGCTTCAATATTTTTTTGGCGGGTGTGTTCATAACTGGTACCGAAACTGATCACCAACAGTGCTTTTTTCATTTTATTATCCTCGTTGTTCTTGCCAGTGGGCCAGATTGCTGCCAGTGCATCAGATGTTGGGTAAATTCATCCAATGAAGTCACTTGCTGTCCCAGACTGTCCAACACCACGGCGGCCGGGCGGCGCACCACAATGCAGGGAATATTCAATGCCAAACAGGGCGCGACTTTTTCCTGGTAGCCGCCTTGTGCGCCGGATTCTTTGGTGATGACCACATCTGGCTGGCAGAACTGATACAGCGCGTGATTGAATTGCGCGCTAAATGGCCCGCGCAGCGCGATAATATTGTCTACCCCCAACCCCAGAGCCTCACATTGGCTCAGCACCTCCGCCGTTGGCAGCACCCGCGCTAATAGGGTTTTACCGGCCAATCCCTGTTGATACTCCGCCAACTGCTTACTGCCGGTGGTCAAGAGCACTCGCGGCCCCAAGCCTTGCGCCACTGCACAAGCTGCCGCGGCACTCTCCACTTTGTAAAGCAGCGGATGATTGAGCACTTCAATTTCACTTGGGCGCTGATAACGTGTCAGTAGCACTTTGGATTGCTGGCACGCGGCGACCACATTGTTACTGAGCAAATCGGCATAAGGATGAGAAGCATCAATTACCCACCGCACTTGCCGATTGATAAGAAAATCGGCCATTGCCACGGCATCCATCCGCCCGACCACGACCTCGCCGCCAATATCGCCCGCTAATTGTTTACCGGCATCAGTGGCAACTGACAGGCTGTAGTGCTCGCCAGCCCGGTCCAGCAATTGGCAAATCAGCCGTGCATCACTGGTGCCGCCAAAAATATGAATCGGCGGATGGTCGTGGGTCATAATGAATAGCCCGTCATAAGGAATATCTCTTTATAATGAATAGCCCCGAGGGGTGATCATCAGCCCGTTACGGCAATACGTGGCCTGATTGCCGACAATCACCAAACTGGTCATATCCACCGGTTCAAAATCCATATCACCTATTGTGGTTAGCCATTTCTCTTGTTTTTTGCGCCCTGCCGCCTTCACCACACCCACCGGCGTTGCGGCTTTCTTCCACGGCTGCATCAGCTCGAACGCCCGTGCTAAATGCCCTTCGCGGCCACGGCTGCGCGGGTTATAGAAGCAGATAACAAAATCGGCTTGTGCCGCCGCGATAATCCGTTTTTCAATCACTTCCCACGGCGTCATCAAATCACTCAGGCTGATATGACAAAAATCATGCATCAGCGGTGCGCCGAGCAGTGAGGCCGCCGCGATACTGGCGGTGATACCGGCGACCAGCCGCACTTCTAACTCCAACTGTTGCTGTGTGACCAGCTCCAACACCAAGCCCGCCATGCCGTAAATACCGGCATCACCACTGCTGATAAGCGCCACGTTATGACCGGCCAGTGCCAAGTCAATCGCCGCCTGACAGCGCTCAATCTCTTTACACATGCCGGTTTTGATCACCTGCTTATCCTGAGTCATGGATTTGACCAGATGGGTATAGGTTTTATAACCGACGATAATCTCCGCCTCGCGAATAGCGGCGATAGCATCCTGCGTCATCATCGATTCACTGCCTGGCCCAATGCCAATTACGGTTAACATTAATGCGATACTCCCAGAGTGATGGTGACGCCCTGCTGGCGCAGAGTATTGCCAACCAATTTACCGTCGCTCATCAGCCAGGCGACCGGTTGTGAAACGCTGCCGACGCCCACCGTTTGGCGGACAAAATCAGAAGCAGGGAAACGTTGCTCATGGCGGCTCAGCTCGCCGACGCTGAACAGTTCGAACGGCACTCGCCAGCATTTAGCCAATTGATGCAGCGCCGGTTCATCTTTTTTGATAGTGACGCTGCCAATCGCTCGCAATGCCATGATGTCAAAATGATTTTCGGCCATTTGCTGTTGCAGTAATTCAACCAGCGTTTGCAGAGAGGTGGCACGGCGGCAACCAATTCCCGCCACCACCCGGCGCGGCACCAGCTTATAAACTGGCAACGCCGCGAGTTGATCGGCGGGCAGCGGCAGAGTGTCGCGCAGCGTGATACACACTAATGCGTCCAGAGGGGGTAACTGCGCCAGAGAATCAACCGGTACGAACCCTCGCGTGTCGCAGCGCTCACGTTCCGCCAACAGCGGCGTGTCCCACCACAGCCCGACTTTCTGGTTACTGACCAACATTTGATTGACCACTTTGACCGCGTGGCGGAAATCTTGCATTTCGCCGTCCAGTTGGGTCGCCAATGTGTCCAGCGCCGCCATCTCATTAACATCGGTGGCGGTGGTTATCACTGGGTCCGCTCCCAATATGCCTGCCAGATAACGGGTTAGGGTATTCGCCCCTCCTACATGCCCCGACAGCAAACTGACGACGTGTTGCCCACGCTCATCAATCACCACCACCGCAGGATCGGTCATTTTGTCGTTTACCAGCGGCGCAATAACCCGCACCGTCAGGCCAATCGCCCCGACCACCACCAGTGCTGAATACTGTTTAAATGCCTCACGAAGGGTGTCGCCAAAACTGCCGTTGAAGGGTAAAAAGCCCTCTTCCAGTAACTTGTCACTGGTAAAACAGGTCAGCGGTAAGTGGGTTTGCAAGCGCCGCGCCAGCCGCACACCGCCGGGTGTCAGGCAAAATACCGCGATTGATTCAGGCTTGACGATATTCATGGCTAAACCCCGCGTCATAGAGTTTGGAATAGTGGTATTCATCACCGAGGAATGCCCCCACCAAAATCAGTGCAGTTTTATGAATGGCTGCCGCGCGAACCAGATCGGCGATATCCGCCAGTGTGCCGCGTACTGTGCGGCTTTCAGCCCAAGTCGCTTTGTATACCACTGCGACTGGCGTATCCGCGGGATATCCCCCGACGATTAAGCGCTCGGCAACTCTGTCCATTTCCTGTACCGACAAGAAAATCGCCATTGAGGTTTGGTGAGCGGCGAAAGCTTCCAGTTGCTCCAGTGGCGGCATCGGAGTGCGCCCCTCGATACGGGTGATAATCAAGCTTTGCGCCACTTCCGGCACGGTGTATTCCACTCCCAGTTGTGCAGCAGCCCCCAAGAAAGCACTGACACCGGGCACGGAAACAAAGCCGATGCCGTGTTCACTCAGCACTTCGCCCTGTTCACGAATAGAGCCATACAAAGAGAGATCACCGGTTTGTAACCGCACCACCAGCTTGCCCGCACGCACACCATCCACCATCAGTGTGATGATTTGTTCCAAATTTAATCCCGCGCTATCGTGACATTCAGCCTCGGCAGAGCAATATTCCAACAGCTCAGTATTGATAAGTGATCCAGCATAGATAACCACCTGTGCCTGTTGCAGCAAGCGGTAGCCTTTTAGCGTGATAAGCTCTTTGTCACCCGGCCCGGCACCAACAAACCAGACTTTTTGCGTATCCCATGTTGGTGTAACAGGTGAGTGTGTAACAGGTGCTGATACGGCATTAGGATGCTCAGACATGGCTCGCCTCCTTGTGGCAGGAAATAAGATAAGTAGGATTATTTGGTTTAAAATAGTGCCCGCTACCCAGAGGGGTCAGGGTGGAGAGTTGCAATTGCACACAATCCAACTCACTCACGGCGCAGGTCTGTAAATGGCTTAAGGCTTCATTGAGGTTATTGAGCAAAATAAAGGTCAATACCAGGCGGCCACCGGGATTTAACATCATCAATGACCAGTCGATAAGGTCGGTCAGATGACCGCCACTGCCACCAATAAAAATGGCATCGGCTTTATCGGATAAAGGTAAAGGAGCCACTCCGGCCATAATGTCTACCTTGCTGCACCCTAGTCGCTGGCGGTTTTCACGAATCAACTCAAGGGCTGCCGGGTTACGTTCAATGGCGGTCACCCGCAAATGAGGGAAACGCAAGGCCGCTTCCAATGCCACACTGCCGGTGCCCGCGCCGACATCAATCAGGTGAGCTGCACCCGGCAGGTTCAGTCGCTCCAGCGCTAACACTCGCACCGCTTCTTTGGTCATCGGGACTTTTTGTCCGCGCAGGAACAGCTCATCTTTCATTAAGGATCACCACCACATTCATGTCGTAACTCGCCGCCACTTGCTCTGCTGGCAGGCGATAAATTCGTTCGTTAGGTTGCGAAAGGTTTTCGCCGATAATCAAGGTGCGAGAGAGGCCACGTTGCTGTAGCGCATCCGCAATGGCACGCGGGCCAATAATGCCATCGGTCACCATCGCCACTTTGTCGTGCTGGAAGATCCAGTCAAAATCGGGCTCGCGGCCATGGCTGCTGGTGAGGAAGAGGTCATTCATGTCCAACGCCACTTTGGCGCACAGATATTGAATTGCGCTAATGCCGGGAACGATATGTAACTCCTCGGCACTGAAGTTTGCTGCCAGCAATTTGCCGATGCCATAGAGTAAAGGGTCTCCCGAGGCCAGCACCACGATGGCGCGATCCTTATTGCTATCCAGCCACTCCAATAGCCCTAATAGATCAGCATCTAACAAGCGCGACTCTTTACTATCGCAGCTCAATGTCGCCAGATGGCGCTTACCGCCAACCAGAACTTCGGCGCGTTCGATAGCCCGTCGCGCCGTTGGCGTCAGATAGTCAGTATCACCGGGGCCAATGCCCACCACCGTTATCATCGTAGCGCCTCCACAATCTCATCCAGTGGCCGGTTGCTACCCAGAACCTGATTATCAAAAGAGAATAAAATGGCGTCACATTGGGGTGGATTAACGGAGAAACGCATCATCTCGGCGATGCGCTCACAGATGCGCTCTGCGATACGCGAATAGACGCCCTGCCAACCCTGCTCGGCAATTAACTCCATTGCTGCCTCAGTGGTATCACATTGATTAACTTCAAGTAATAGCGCATGAGGTGCGCCCATTAAGGCCAAATGCGCGACCAACGTCTCCATACGTCCATCAGCAATATGGCTGTGGGTGTGGAAGATGCCGGCAGCCACTTTGACCAATTTACCGGGATGCCCCACTAACAGGACGTGACGGAACCCCAGCCGTACAGTTTCTTGCAGCATGTAGCCGACAAAATTACTCATGGTGACCACCCGTTGGCTATCCAGCCCCAAATGGTCGCGGACAAAGCGTTCGCCGTGATTACCCGGCACCAGAATGACGCGGTCCTCACCGGCTGCCCGCTTCATTTCCAGCTCCAGCGCTAATGAGCGCTTCCAGCTCTCCTCTGACATCGGCGTCACAATACCGGTGGTGCCGATGATGGAAATCCCGCCCAGAATCCCCAGCCGCCCGTTGTAGGTTTTCTTCGCTCGCTCCTCGCCTTCCGGCGCAAAGATTTCGACTTCGGCACCGCGTAACGGGCCGATGACTTCACGCACGGCGGCTTCGATGGTTTGCCGTGGTGTGCGATTAATGGCGCAACTGCCGATAGGTAGACCAATGCCTTTGCGGGTGACTGTTCCCACCCCTTCGCCACCGCGCAGGGTGATTTCAGTCTGCTCCGTGAGGGTCACGCGGGCAAAAATCAGCATGCCGTGGGTCGCATCGACGTCATCGCCACCATCTTTGCGGATAGCGGCAGTGGCTTGCTGACCTTCAATCAACGGCTGCTCAACATTCAGACACAAAGTGATGCCGGAAGGGGTCACGATCGAAATTTGATCAATCACTTGCTGGCGCAACACCATCAGCGCCGCGACTTTAGCCGCTGCCGTGGCACAAGAGCCGGTGGTATAGCCTTTACGGTATTGCTTGCCGTTGTGCCAAATGCTGTCTAATTGCTGGTTTTGCAGCGCAATATCATCATTTACAGGGCTTTCATTGGCCAGACCATCGCTCATAGCGCCCCCCGTAGTTGTGTCCTTTGTAACTGATAGAGGATGGCGTTGATAATGGCTGCTGCCACGTTACTACCCCCTTTACGCCCCAGCGCGGCAATGCTCGGTAAACCGCTTGCCACCAACGCATCTTTGGATTCCGCCGCGCCAACAAACCCTACCGGCACGCCGATGACCGCCACCGGAGAGGCTTGCCGTTCTAACAAACGAAATAACGCGGTCGGCGCATTACCGAACACAAACAGCTTTTCGCCCGGTTCTTCCAGCGCCACATCCACCGCGGCCATCGAGCGGGTAATGCCCTGCACGGGCGCAGTTTCCACCACTCGCGGGTCACTGATATAGCAGCGGCACTCGCATCCCATCTGCTTTAATAGGGTTTTATTAATGCCCGACATCGCCATGGTGGTATCGGTGTACAACGTGCATCCTGCACGGATACCCTCGGTAATGTGGGCCAGCACATCCGGTGAGAAATACAGAATATCCAGCCAGTCAAAATCTGCTGTGGTGTGGATAACCCGCTTGACAACCGCTTCGTGCATCTCACTGGCGAAGGTATAGTCCGGCCGCTCAGCGGCGATAATATCGCCAATAATGACAAAACTGTTTTGTTCGATTTCCTGCGGATTTTTTATATAGTTCATGGGGTTATCCTTATTAAAGACCGACCAACAGCAGATGGGTCAGAGCAAACAATAAAAGGGCCAGTAATGACGCCATCATCATCAAATGGATGCTACGTGGAATATCACTCAGAGCGACTTCACGCCGCTCATCGCCGATCCACGGCTTCTCTACCCGCTCACCAAAGTAATCATTCGGGCCTCCCAAGCGGATGCCCAGCGCCCCCGCTACCGTGGCTTCCGACCAGGCACAGTTCGGGCTGGAGTGCTGATAACGGTCACGCCAACCAATGCGCAACGCCTGACGGTAATCGGCCTGAATCAACCAGGCTGCGATACTGAGTAACAACCAACTGAGGCGTGCAGGAAGCCAATTGGCGGCATCATCCATACGGGCAGAGACATAGCCAATTGCGCGATATTTCGGCGTTTTATATCCCACCATCGAATCAAGGGTATTAACCGCTTTATAAGCCATTGCCAGCGGTGCGCCCCCCAGCATCAAGAAAAACAGTGGAGCAATCACGCCATCGACACTGTTTTCGGCCACGGTCTCTACCACCGCACGGGTGATTTGTGGTTTCTCCAATTGCGAAGTATCACGCCCAACAATCCATGACAGCTTTTCACGGCTCTGAGCCAAGGTTCCGTGTTGCAGCGCATCAAAAACTGCTAACGCCGCGTCACTCAAGCAACGCCCGGCCAGTAAGGTGTAAATCATCCACACTTGCGCCAACCAGCCGAGCCACGGGTTAATCTCTGTCATCAGCCATAAAAACCCCCAACTGACGAGCCAGGTGATGCTCACCACCAACAACCACAGCACCGCACCGCCCCATTTGAGTGCCCGTTCGCTATGACACACGGCGCGAATGGCTCTCTGCAACAGCGTGATCAGATTCCCTATCCAGCGCACCGGATGCGGCCAACGTGGCGGATCGCCGAGCCAATGGTCCAACAGGAAAGCAACAAACCACGCGCTCAGGGTCATAGCACACTCCGGGCAGCAGTCAGCCAGCCATCCAATAATCCGGGGCGCTGAGCAAAGTGAATATGCAGATAACTGGCCTGAGTGCGTTGCACTTGATAGCCACTGTGCCAACGCTGAATAACTTCGCCATCGCGCCATTTACTGCTATCAAAAACGGGTGCCAGTGGGCTGGTAAAATCGGAGTAATGGAACTCATGACCACGTAGAATTTCGCCAGACGCGGCTAGTAATGTGTCGCTGCGGGCCTCTGCCTGACAGTAACCAAAGCGAGTCAGGCGTTTTCCCATCCGGCTTTCTCCGGCCAAAACTCCCACCATCCGATGGCGCTGCCCGCTTTCATCCGTCAGAGCATCCCCCAAATACATCAAGCCACCACATTCGGCATACATCGGGATTTGCTGGCGGTGGGCTTGCTGTAACGCCGCATGCATCACGGTATTCTCTGCTAATGCGCGGCTGTGGATCTCCGGATACCCTCCGCCCAGATAAATCATCTGACAAGCCGGCAGATGGCGGTCATGCAGCGGGCTGAAACGCTGGATGCGCACGCCAGCTTGTTCCAGCAAGTCAAGGTTATCGGGGTAGTAAAAATTGAAAGCTTCATCTTCGGCTAAGGCCAATGTCAGCCCGTCGGCCAAAGCTTGAGAAGGTAACGCGGGTGGGGTTCCAACAGGGCGTCGGGTGCTTGAAGTCAGGGTCAACAATCGATCCAGATCGATAAAAGCTTCGACCTGCTGGGCCAATTGTTGCCAGCGCGGCGAGTTATCAGGCTGTTTGGATAGAGCACCCCCTCGCTCTTGTGCCGGGATCAGCCCCAAATGGCGTGATGGCAAGGCAACATCGTCCATGACCGGCAAGCGGCCCAAAACCGGAATGCCGCAATAACGTTCGATAGCATGGCGAATAAGTTGATAGTGATTTTCTGAATTGACGC
>NZ_JBLWEX010000133.1:0-11267 GCF_048323875.1 Yersinia sp. LJYL362 | reverse complement strand
TCAGAACGGCGATAATCTGGTGCTCAGTGAATCGTGCTTTGCGCATAGCGATCTCCTCAAAGGGACATAGTCAGTATGTCGGAAGATCTCTAAAAGTGAATGGTTCTTTTAAGTGGGATACTTACAACACCAGGGACTGTTAATAAATGGCGATATGCTGTTTGTTGTGAAGACAATGCAGCAATTTCTTTATCCAGATAGGTAACGCGTTCATTGAGCGCCTGCATATTTTCCTGCAATGAAGAAAGCAATCGGCGAAGCGTGAAAGTTAAATCGTTAGATGCATCTTCAATAAGTTCAGGTAGCTGCTGCTGGAGACGCTGGATCCCAACGGGAAGAATGAGGCCGTTTTCAGCAAGCAAAGAACGAAGCTGGTTAGCCAGCGCGGTTCTCTGCTCAACCATCAGTTGACAGGTATTCCGCAGTGCTTTGATATCCTGCTGTTCCGTGGTTTTAACCGGAACAAAGTGGATACCAAGGCGGCATGCTGTTTCACAAATTGCCAGAGCATCGTTTGCATCGTTCTTCTAGCTTCTGACAAATGCTTTCACGTGCAGTGCGGGTATAAGCCTTACGCTATACCCCATAGAACTGAGGGTTCGCCCCCAGAAATGAGAGGTTGAACAAGCTTCCATCGCGATTAAAGTACCCGGCTCAAACTGGCGAAGTGTATCGAGCAATTTCTGACGTGATATTTTTCTGTTCCAGGCAACGGAACCATCAACCATCCAAACACATACCTGAAAAACAGATTTGGCAATATCGATACCAACAACTCTGATTGTGTTCATGTGGTGTTACTCCCAGATGAATTCAGTCAGTAAAAGTATGGTACTGACTACGTTGGAAAGGGGCGTCCATCACATCACTACATTGCCGACTGTAAAAATTGGGAGCATAAGTAGAAACTACAGCCTTTTGCTGTATTAACCAGCATCTCGTTTAACATCTCCATTCTTAAGGATAAATGTGAGCTTTCCATCCCAAAACTCAGCGATAAACACCTGTTCGTGATCAATCTCAGATTTTTTGAGCACATCTTCCAACCATTTTTCATCTTTCTCGATGCCATCAAGCTCTGATTGACGTGCTCTCCCATCTTTCATGAGGATTATCGATGGCATTTTACCACCATCACAGACTACAGATAGAGATCCATTTGGCTCTATCTGTGCATAGCGTATTTCCTGAAATGAATGTACACCCTGAGAGTGAAGTTGTGATGCGACATTAATGATATCAATTTTGTTTCTTCGGCGAAGTATATTATCCATGAGGAATTTGCCGTTCTTTATGATAGGTATTGGTTCACCTATGGTGAAAGCTCTGAAGAACCAGATGTGTTTGCTTACCCAGTTTAAGAGTGAAATCAACCCAACGCCGATAAAGAGAACGAGGATATATTGATGCATTGGTATTGCATCGCTATAGATTACACCTCCAATTATTCCACCGAGAACAAAGTTCCCGATGAAATCAATAGGGGTCATTTGCGATAGTTGTGTTTTACCAGAAAAGTTAAGATGAGATATAACTACAACAAACCCAATAATAAACTTAAGCAGAACAATGCCGTAATATTCCATGTTAAGCCCTTGCCTGAGTGAAAGGGGCATAGCCTATACCCCATTTTTAGCTTTAACTTTTAATTTTTCTGTAGATGAATAGCACCGCAACAGCGCCGATTACAGCTACAACGAAGCTACTGAAATTGAAACCATCTACCTTACCAAACCCAAAGAGTGTGCTGATGTAGCCACCGACGACGGCACCAACGATACCTAAAACAATAGTGATGATAAAACCAACGCTATCTTTACCCGGCATAATCCATTTTGCGATGATGCCAGCAATCAAGCCAAAGATAATCCAAGATAGAATTCCCATGATTACTCCTTTATTTATTAAACTTACTGTTTATTATCCGAAGCAGCAGATTTACTCTGAGTTGGTTCATTTTCCTTCTTCATACTATCTTTAATTTCTTTAGTTTTAGCTGCAGCATCAGTAGCCAAGTCGTTAGATCCAGTAATAGCCTGCAGTTTAATTTGATCTGCTTTTTCTATAACTTGGTCACTTTTTTGCTTGGCATTGGCTTTGATTTCATCCCCTTTAACTTTCGCTTGTTTAGAGATAGATTGTGCTTTTGTATCAGCTTCTTCTTTGATTGACTTAGCCCTCTCGGAGAGTTGAGCAGCTTGCTGTGATGCTTCCAGCTTAACGGCATCAATATGCTTATCTGCTTCATCTTTAATGGCTGAGGCTTTTTCGGCTGCAGCATCCTTAATCTGGGTAGCTGAGTCCTTAGCGTGCTGTAGGTTAGTATCTAACTTCTTATCTGAGTTATCACAACCAGTAATAAAAAATGTGATTACAGCTAATATTATATAATTCCATAACTTCATAGATAATCTCCCTTTTATTCTACTTTGCTATATAAATAGATGTATTTGTTAAAATATGTCTCTACTCAGGTACGTTAGTAAATATTATTCTTATTATTTAAAATATAATGACACCTTATGTAAGGTCAAGAAGAACTTTAGATTTATTCGAAGGTATAATTTTTCGTAAGAATTGCATACTTTATATTGATCTAATAACCTAGAGCTCGAAATATGCGTTTTTGTTGAATTAAAGGAGGATGTGATGGATAGCATATTTACTAAGGTATTATTTGCTGCAAGATGGATAATGGCTCCGGTATATCTAGGTTTGGCTACCGGATTAATGATTTTGACCTACAAATTTTTCATGGAATTGTATGAGATAGTATTGAATGTATCCCATTACAGCAATGAAGAGATTATACTCAGCCTCTTATCACTTGTTGATTTTGTCCTTATAGGAGGCTTGCTTGTTATGGTGATATTTTCCGGGTATGAGAACTTTGTTTCCCGTCTGAATGTAAAGGGTGCAGAAAATGAGTTGTCTTGGATAGGAAAGATGGATGTAGAATCCTTGAAGAACAAGGTATTCTTCTCGGTTGTTTCAATCTCTACTATCCATCTACTTGGAGTATTCATGCAGTCAAAGAATATTCCTAATGACAAGATTATTATGTATATGGGTTTACAACTTTGCTTTGTTCTTACTGCTTTACTAATGCAGATGTTAGAGAGGTTATCGAAAAAGTAATAACAAATTGAGTTGGTAGGTTAACTTTATCGGACTAAACATCATTCATGTTAAGGGGATTCTTATATCGTAAGTGATTAATTAGTCTTTACGCTACATATTTCTTTAAATTTGATACCATCAGGTATAGTGAAACTGGCGTTCTTATGCAATATCCAAACTAATAGTTAGGGAGATCCAGAAAGTAATGATCAGGCTTTTTTCAACAGAAGTACAAAGGCAACAAATGCCGAACAGATAAAACTCTGCAACAGAAAATTGCATCAGTACAGATGCGCTTGCGCGTGGAAGAGAATACGCAGTGTAGTTCTCGACCACTTTGTTTGTACTCCTTATTTTATATGATGTCGTTATATAGAGCGCCACCACCCAGCGTTTACTTTTGGCTTGAATTTAATATTGCTTTGAAGACATCGATCTCATTTAATGATCGGATCACCTTGTGAGCCTTAGCGTAGCTCTCTGTACCCGAAAGGGCGTGTGGCCAGCCGTAAACACGTTCGATGCCAGCTCCGATGGCTGCTTGGATACCAAGATCCGTATCCTCGATGACAATCGTCTGATCAGGACGAGCTCCGAGGCAGCGCAACATCGCAAGGTAGGGATCGGGATGAGGCTTGGTGCGCTTGATATCATCGCCACTAATTAGTTGTTGCTTCGACTGCAATCCCAAAGTAGTGATATTAGCCAGACAGATGTCTCGTGGAGCTGTGGAGACGAAACCAAATGGGATATGTTGTTCAATCAGGCTCAGGACAAGTGAACGGATGCCGGGGCGTAAGTAATGGGGTCCAAGCTCAGCCTTATAGGCGCAGACGATCTGGTATGTGATTTTTTCATGTTGCTCAGCACTGATGCCAATGCTCAATAAAGTTGCCTCGAGGCTAAGGCCGATAAGATCCTCGGGAGTAACTCCGTAGGTCTGATCGGGCAGAAGTGCTTTGAGAACATCAAAGTGCAACTGCTCACTGTCGACAATCACACCATCAATATCAAAAATAACGTACAAAGGACTCACGAAAGGTACTCCTTCGAATGAGATGGGATGCGCAGTAACACCTTACAATTTGGTTCACTGATTGGCTGCTGCTTTCTCGCAGCAATGTCACACCCCAGCATGGCAAATGCCTGAAGGTAGTCACTAAAATAGAAACAGTGGCTGACCAGCTTATCGGCCGGGATTTTGCCGTCTCGGATCATGGCATATGCTCGTTCGAAGCTGTTGTTAAGAGAATCGATTGAACCAATCACCGACAGGCTCTTATCGGCAATTTTTAGCACATCCAGATTTGCGGTGAAATCTTTTAGAGCCACATTAAGTAATTTTCCACCTGGTGCTAAACGATCGAAAACGACTTCAGAGAGATATCCGGTAGTATCAACGCACAAATCCAGCATCTCATCGTCACTGCCGTACTCTTCTCGCATGCCCTTTTCAAAGTCCATATAGATACGTCCTGCTTCTGGCAGAACGCCTTGAGCAAACTGGTAGCGATGCTCATTTTTTTCCACCAAAAATGCTCTAACGCCTCGCAGATGTAGACTCCACAGATATAGCATCCCCATGGGGCCAGCACCGATCACACAGGCGCGAATATTAGTATGTGTGATATTAAGTTTGTCAACCCCTGTGATGGTACAGCTGAGAGGCTCGGTAAGAGCACCCTCCTCGAAGCTGACATGATCATCAAGAAGGAGTAGGGAATTCTCTTTTGCACGATACTGATCTGCAAAGGTGCCGTCATAGGAAACACCAGCCTCAGTTCCTTGTTTACGCTCGCAATGGTTAAGGTTGCCTGTCTGGCACATGCGACATTCTCCGCAGGAGTAGGTGGGGTTGATCACCACTCGATCCCCCACCTTAAATCGGGTCACTGCTGAACCTATCTTCGATACTGTTCCTGTTGACTCATGGCCTAGGGTTGTTCCGGGGACAGCCACAGGATAGTCGCCGGTAATGATACCCACATCTGTGCCGCATAGGCCGCAAACCTCAACTGCGATAATCACATCATCGGAATCGATACACTGTAGAGATGGAACTTCAACGGGATGCGCACTCCACACACCGTTAAATTTAAGAGCTTTCATCAGATTATCCCCTTCATGGAGCTAAGTTTTTGTTCTAACTTAATAAATGTACAATCCAACTTGGCTACAATTTCGTCTATATGATGCATTCCACAGATAAGTGGTGGCCGCACTTTGATTGCGTTCCCCTTGCCATACCGTGAGCCGCGTATGATAAGTCCTAATTCAGCTGCGATGTCGATCGCCATTGCAGTAATCTCTGGACTTGGGGTATCGAAACCGAACATATAACCCAACCCTCGCACATTGGTTATCAACTCGTGATTGTTCTGCAGTTTAAGTAGCGCGTCACGCAAATAACGCTCATTAAGTTGCACATTCTCGAGCAAATTTTCCTCTTCAAGAATAGCGATAGCCTCATGAATCGCGGTCAGGGATAAAGGATTTGCACCTGAAGTATTGGAATGTTCATAGGCTTCCAGCACATCCAATTTGTGATTCATCAGAATGCCCCCTGTAGGGATCCCGATTCCTCCAGCACCTTTGGCAAAAACTATAATGTCTGGTCTAAGTTCCTTAGCGTAGCCTGTGGTTGCGAAAAAAGTGCCTGTGCGGCCAAAGCCAGTCTGAACCTCATCTGCGATCAATACTATGCTGTATTTGTTGCAGATCTTGCGTATCTGACGGTAAAATTCGACAGGTAGCACGATGTTGCCACCATTACCAAGAATTGGTTCGATAATAAGACAAGCGATGTTGCCGCTTGAGCCATAGTTGATGAAATCCTCCAATTCAGAAAAACGGTCTAAGTTTAAGGACTGAGTACTTGGCTCTCCAGCGAGTTCGCTATTTGGCACAGGGATCTTGAATGAACCGTCTATGTTGGCGGTAAAGTGATGAAGCCGAAATGCATTGCCGGAGATCCTTGCGGTGGCCAACGATTGACCATGATGTGACATAAACAGAGATATTACCCCTGAGCGGCCGGTGTACTTTTGCGCCATACGAATCGCACCTTCAACTGCACCGGATCCGGACACATCCCTGAGCCAGATTCGATCAATTCCATCTGGTAGATGTGGCTTGAGCCGATTTAGGATATGTTCGGCGATGGGTTTTGTATAAGCAGAACTCAGGTGGGCACAGCGGTCGATTTGCTGTTTGAGTTTGTTGGCAAGTCGATCATGGGTATAACCGAAAGGCAAATTAAAAGTCCCTGAAGCAGCATCGATCATAACCCGTTCCCCATCATGCAAATAGGGACCGTCACCTTTGTAGCGACCAATCATGCGCTCAAATTCATCGTTTCTAATATTCATATAGTATGACCATCAATTATTTTAATAAGAAGATGGTGGTTCTAGCAATGTGCTGATTCATACAAGGCTGCAATTATCACCACCTCAAAAATTCAAGGTCATCAAATTAAGCTAATAAAACCTAGTTAACACGTTGGTAGCATCACCCCTGAGTTATCACTATGACATTTAGATAATCAATATCCCTCCTCCCTTTTTTCTGAATTTATATTGCAGTTACTCTAGCCAGCGCCAAGGTTTATAGTATCAAATGGGTACTTGTAGATGGTTATTGTAAGGCAGACATTTTGACTACCAAAATGTGGGTAAGTAACTTACCCTTGCTACTGTTTAGAGCTAGAGAACAGTGGAGAAGATGAGAATTAAGTTATAAATTCAATGTATTAGTAATTATTCTCAATGTTTACAGAATATACCCAATGGCTTCTAAACTCACGATGTCAGGCATTTAAATGCAATAAAAATCTGAATGGTTTTCATTATGTAGTTGTCGGCTGAACCCCTATGTGTGGCTTTTTATCAGTATTTATGTTGCAGTTATAAATAGGCATAGTTTCAAATGCTGACATTTATTCTATGAAATATTTTTCAGTTGGAAATGTTAATTTTTTATCGAATAAACTCAATCCCCTATTTGGCTCCGATAATGATTTGGATAGCTATGTCTACGTAGGAATATTACTAGACAAAGATAGAGAGTATAAAATGAAAAATAAAATAGTTATTTTCGATCGTTAAAGTTTATTTTGATAGGTTTTAACTATGATGAATTGATTTAATGATCGTAAAAAATAATCACGTCTTAAAATTATTTCACCTGATTATTAAATTTATTCCATGAAACTCCGGATTAGAATCAATTGGGATTGCGTAAAAACTTTACGAATGCAAGATTTTTGAAAATGGTAACATTCTGATATATAGCAATATTCTCTGTTAATTAGTCATCCACCATGATGCAGTATCCTTAACAGAATGAATTATATGACAACCAAAAGGATGAACGGATGAAATTAAATTTGGGGACGAGAATAGGGTGTCGAGGTCCAATAATGTAAAAAACCACGCTAAGAGACTAATTAATTGTTTGTATTGAAATTTAATAGCCTTAGCTCACCATTCAGAATATCTTCAGGTAATGAAAACGTATAATGCCCCAGCATATTTATATGGTCATGTATCAGCGGCGATAATCTTGCCAGATGTTCTTTTTCAGGAATTTCCCCCGATTTGCGAAGATGTGACAACGCCTCCTGCATGTAAATGGTGTTTCACAGCACAACTGCATTGGTTATCAGGCCCAGAGCACCCAGTTGACCTTCCTGACCTTCACGGTAGCGTTTTATGATCTCACCACGCTGTCCGTAGCAAATAGCCCGAGCCACGGCATGACGACCCTCGCCCCGGTTAAGCTGGATGAGTATTCGACGTAGATAGTCTTCATCATCAATATAATTGAGGAGGTACTGTGTATTATTGACCCGGCCCACTTCCATAATCGCCTGAGCCAGACCAGATGGTCGGCTACTTCTCAACAGGGAGCGAATGAGTTCTGACGCATGGATAGTACCAAGCTTCAGTGAACCCGCCATTCTCATCATTTCATCCCATTGGGATTCTATTTTGGCCCAGTGGGAGCGAAGCTGCGATTTGACGACATTTGACTTCGCCCCACGAAGCCAAATCGTACGCTATGTACATTTCTCACACCCAAATGGGTGTCGGAATCCCGAAAATTTCTGACATATGATGTTGTTAGTGATCCTTCGGTACCTCAATAACTCCATCAGCAATACCCTGAGCCAGTCGTTCCATCCACTTTGCAAAGCGCAAATATCCAGGATATTGCTGGCAGATGTAGTCCATCTGAACTTTTGATGCGCTGTCCAAGGCTTCCATATAGTCATAGCAGCCCTGCAATAGCTGAGCGTCACCATTCTCTGTCGGAGGAAATTGGCTGGCGTAGTCATGAACTATCTTCGCCAACTGTTGCTGCTCTGCGGTTAAGTCGATCATTCTTTTCCTCGTGAAAGTGTCAGATATTTCCTGCATGCAATCTAAGAATGCTTTGATGCCGGCAACCAACGGTACAGCGTTGGTACCGAAACGCCAGGGCTTACGCATTAAACTTATCGTTAATTAAATCAATTTTTTATGGGTTATTAAATAATAATGACTCCATATAGCTATTATCCCATCCTGCACTTTTACGACGCGCACGAAGACTTATCTTGCTACTTTTATCCCGCTTCACGATATTCAGCGCCATCTTACGCAACTGCGTGAACATTCGCGTCGATACCTGCTCGCGTATGCGTGAATCATCTTCTCTGAACGTCACATCCAGTACCCAGTGCAGGCTATTTTCAATCGCCCAATGTTTCCTCACAGCCGCTATTTGTATTTCAGGTGCATCACTACAACTGCTTAAATAATAACGTAAATCAGACGTTACCCCTTTGACATATTGAACACTGCGAATAGTTTCTACCATCACAACGTTTTGTATTCCGGGCCAGTCTTCTAAGTCACTCAATCTATCTGTAACAGGAATAACCCAGCCACGGCGTCGTACCGTACGTCCATGGCAGCCATCGAAAGCATCATAGGTAGGTTTAATTGAAGAGGGATAGCTCAGGCACTCTGTTTGGCAGAACCCCACGACGGCCTTATGCTTTTTGCTCTGGTTACCTTTAAGGGCCAATATATAATCTGCCTGCTGGTCGAGGATGTTTTGTGCTATGCCTCGCTGGCATCCCATTGCATCCAGGGTGACAATATGACCTTTCAATGACAATCGGCTCAAAAGTTCAGGAATTACCGTGATTTCATTAGACTTTCCGTCGACAGCCAACTGCCCGAGGCTGATGCCCTGTTCGGTAGCAAAAGCGCTGACAATATGCAAAGGACCCTGTTTTATTGCTTTATTAAATGACCGCCGCACGGTTTTTCCATCAATCGCGATAACTTCCCGGTCCAGAGCCAAAAAGAATCCACTGACCCATTCATAGAAGCATTGTTCGAAGGTTTCCGGGTCAAGAAGGGTGAACACGCGGCGAAAAGTATCATGGGAAGGAATCCCGGCCTCTAATCTGAGAAACGTCCGTAGCCATTCTTCTTTCGACCGTCCATAGCTGGCGATATCCGTCCAGGAGTCTGCCCCGGCGATAACGGCACTGACAGCGATGATTAACACATCGATAAATCGATGCTGTATTCGACCCTGACGCCGGGGATCAGGGAAATCGGCAAATGACTGAATCAGTCCTTTCATCAAAATACTCTCAACTAAATTTAGCAATTTATATTCTGAGTATACTGATTTAACCCAAGTTTATTTTAATGCGTAAGCCCTAGCTCCCATTACCCCAATAACTGAAAATCAACGTTGTTTATCATTAATCATCTTTGTGAAAATTTCATATACATTTACAAAGATGATTAAATAAATTCAATTAATAATTGATACGATTTAACAATGTTTATACCACCCACCAAAATTGAAACGATAATAGCTCCCAAATTTAACCCCTACCAATCGCGGAACTCTTATTTCAACTCGAAACAGATAACGAATGAGATCATTTTTTTCCTTGTCTGTTCTGGCTCTCAATAAAATAGATCGATCACCTTCAGATAACAATCTGGCCGCGGCTATAATTGATAGGGCTAGCGCTGGAATAGATTTCCCACCGTAAAAGCAAATTGATTTCCTGGTATATTGTCTTGTGCTTAATATTTTTTTTGCTTCTTCACTAATGCCAGAAATTCTACAATCAGGAATGTCCATTTCAAGTTGATCAAATAAATATAATGACATGGCGTTAAATGCTTGATTGGTTAATGGGATTTTATATATATTTTTTCCAAATCGACTTCCTTTACCACCTATTGGAATCTTTTGTGGTGGAATACCTATTTCCAACGAGAAAAATACATTATCATCATTAGCAAGCCCGGCTATATCATCACCTGTAGTGTTATCTGTATTGAATTTTATTCCACTTTCTATTAGTTTTCTTCTTGAAAACAATACCAAGTCATTATTTTTGTTTACAACCTCCTGACTGTTTGTTGCGTGGGACACATAGAAGCTTGACGTTAAAAATGCACTGAAAAATAATTTCTCATCATGATTTAACCCTCCAATTGAACGTAATAGAGCCATGTAGTTATTATTTGAAAAATCTTTGAAGTCACTAACTCCAGTGCCAAATCTAAGATTTGGTATTAATACTGAAAAATAATCAAGAATAGGGGTGTTAGTGATAAAGTTGTCAAACCAAAGAGAACCTCTTTGTACCATTTCGGTATTTATTCTCTCAGCCCTCCGTTCTCTGAAGCGGTCAATAACTAATTTTCCTATTTTACGCTCTTGATTAGTTAACATGTGATTCCTCCTTTTTAAAACACTAAAAAAATCACATTTTATATTAAACTTGTAATGTTATCTATACAGGGGAACTTGCTTAATTTGATTCATTGTCAGAAAGCTAACTTATTCTAACTATGTACTACATGGGTAGACCCAAAACAGGCAACCCGGTGAGACAGTTTTTCTGTCTCATTTGGGTTGTTTTCGTCTCATCCTGGTGTTACGTTTTCATCATCTAGAGTTAAACGAGACAGTTTTCATCATTATGGCACTTTACGGCAGGGCTTACGCATTAAAATAAACTTGGGTTAAATCAGTATACTCAGAATATAAATTGCTAAATTTAGTTGAGAGTATTTTGATGAAAGGACTGATTCAGTCATTTGCCGATTTCCCTGATCCCC
>NZ_JBLWEX010000132.1:0-11258 GCF_048323875.1 Yersinia sp. LJYL362 | reverse complement strand
AGACCTCATAATTTCAAGGGAATAGCCTTGTGATGATGAATGTGGCTTAGAACACTATAAGAAACAATGGAGGCGCTATGTCGTTGGATTTGCGAAAAACGAGTATGGCCAGGTTGGTCGCCCTCAATCACGAATATCACTATTACAGCCTGCCGCAATTGGCGGCAGTGCTGGGGGATATCGACCGATTACCTAAATCACTGAAAGTATTGTTAGAAAATTTGCTACGCCATTTGGACGGTGAGCAGGTTCAAGAGGATGACCTTAAAGCCATTGTGGCGTGGCAACAGACCGGCCATGCTGACAAAGAGATCGCTTATCGACCTGCCCGTGTCTTAATGCAAGATTTTACCGGTGTTCCGGCGGTAGTGGATTTGGCCGCGATGCGCGAAGCGGTGCAACGTCTTGGCGGTGATGTGGCACAGGTTAACCCGTTATCACCGGTTGATTTAGTGATCGACCACTCGGTCACCGTTGATGAGTTTGGTGATAAAGCGGCATTTGGTGAAAACGTCCGCCTGGAAATGGAACGTAACCACGAGCGCTATATCTTCCTGCGCTGGGGGCAAAAAGCGTTTAGCCGTTTTCGCGTTGTGCCGCCGGGCACCGGGATTTGCCATCAGGTAAATTTGGAGTATCTGGGGCAAACCGTCTGGCATGAGCAGCAGGGCGGCAAGGAGGTGGCTTACCCGGATACTTTGGTAGGAACCGACTCTCACACCACCATGATTAACGGTCTGGGGATCCTGGGCTGGGGCGTGGGCGGTATTGAAGCTGAAGCTGCGATGTTGGGTCAGCCGGTATCCATGCTTATCCCTGACGTCGTCGGTTTCAAAATGACCGGCAAGATGCGGGAAGGGATCACCGCTACCGACTTAGTGCTGACAGTGACGCAGATGCTAAGAAAACATGGCGTGGTGGGTAAGTTTGTCGAGTTTTACGGTGATGGTCTGGCGGATTTACCCCTGGCGGATCGCGCCACTATTGCCAATATGGCACCGGAATATGGTGCCACCTGCGGCTTCTTCCCGGTTGATGATGTCACTTTGGGTTATATGCGTTTAAGTGGCCGTAGTGATGAACAGATAGCGCTGGTGGAAACCTACAGCAAAGCTCAAGGGTTATGGCGTCATCCGGGGGATGAACCGGTGTTTACCAGCCAGTTATCACTTGATCTTGGTACGGTAGAATCCAGTCTGGCGGGGCCTAAACGCCCGCAAGACAGAGTTGCCTTACCGAAAGTACCTTTAGCATTTAATGCTTTTGAAGAACTGGAAGTTAATAGCAAAAAAGACAAGGTGAGTCATGTTTCCTTCACTCTAGACGGCAAAACCCACGAGTTGAAACATGGCGCAGTGGTTATCGCGGCCATTACCTCCTGCACTAATACCTCCAACCCCAGCGTATTGATGGCGGCCGGTTTACTGGCCAAAAAAGCCGCAGAAAAAGGGCTTAAAACCAAGCCTTGGGTGAAAACGTCATTAGCTCCCGGCTCGAAAGTCGTCACTGAATATCTTAAGTCAGCCGGTTTAACCGCTTATCTGGATAATTTGGGCTTTAATCTGGTGGGCTATGGTTGCACCACATGTATAGGTAACTCTGGCCCATTGCCAGAACCAATAGAAAAAGCCATCAAAGAGGGTGATTTAACCGTGGGGGCTGTGCTTTCCGGCAACCGCAACTTTGAAGGGCGTATTCATCCTTTGGTCAAAACCAACTGGCTGGCCTCGCCACCGCTGGTGGTTGCTTATGCCTTGGCGGGGAACATGAATGTCAATTTGACGCAAGATTCGTTGGGCAACGATCCTCAGGGTAATCCGGTCTATCTGAAAGATATCTGGCCGACCGGCCTTGAAATCGCCAAAGCGGTTGAAGAAGTGAAAACAGACATGTTCCGCAAAGAGTATTCTGCGGTGTTTGATGGTGATGAAGAGTGGCAGGGCATTCAAGTCGATAGCACGCCAACTTATGATTGGCAGAGTGATTCCACCTACATTCGTTTGCCGCCTTTCTTCAGTGATATGAAAGCATTACCGGAACCGGTGCAGGATATCCATCACGCCCGTATTCTGGCTATTTTGGCTGATTCCGTCACCACCGATCACATTTCACCGGCGGGGAATATCAAGCTGGACAGCCCGGCAGGCCGCTATCTACGTGATCGTGGCGTGGAGATTAAAGAGTTTAACTCCTACGGTTCTCGTCGCGGTAATCATGAAGTGATGATGCGCGGAACCTTTGCCAATATTCGTATTCGCAATGAAATGGTGCCCGGTATTGAGGGGGGGATCACTCGCCATATTCCATCTCAAAATCAAATGGCTATCTATGATGCGGCGATGCGTTATCAGCAAGAGAATGTGCCGCTAGCAGTGATTGCCGGTAAGGAATATGGTTCAGGCTCTAGCCGTGACTGGGCAGCTAAGGGGCCGAGGTTGTTGGGAGTGCGCGTTGTTATCGCGGAATCATTCGAACGTATTCATCGCTCTAATTTAATCGGAATGGGAATTCTGCCGCTGGAGTTTCCGCAAGGTGTCAATCGTAAAACATTGGGCCTGACTGGGGATGAATCTATTAGTGTCAGTGGGTTACAGAGTTTGGCTCCGGGGCAAACTGTCCCTGTCACCATTACTTATGGAGATGGGCGGCAACAAAAGGTTGATACCCGCTGTCGTATTGATACAGGCAATGAATTGGTTTATTTCGAAAATGGCGGCATCCTGCATTATGTGATCCGCAAAATGTTGTAATAAACTGATAGTTGCGTGACAGTGTCACGATTCAGTTGAGTGAAGGGGTTACCGCGCCTGGGGGCATTTCGATGGCTTACGCACTTGTATTTGAAACAAAGAGCGGCCCCAATGGCACGATCCCCCTTCATTTGACGTTGTTAGCAATCTGAAGGGCCAGACCATTACTTGGTCAATAAATGGCCCATCTTGGCGGCTTTGGTCGCCATATAGTGCTCGTTCTTAGGATTTTGTCCAACAATCAGCGGAACGCGTTCGACGATATTGATCCCGGCCTCGGAGAGAATTTCGACCTTCTTCGGGTTATTGGTCAGCAAACGCACGGCCTTAATACCCAATAGCTTATACATATCAGAACACAGCGTGAAATCGCGTTCATCGGCAGCGAAACCAAGTTGATGATTAGCTTCAACTGTGTCGGCACCTAAGTCTTGCAAAGCATAAGCGCGGATTTTATTCAGTAAACCAATATTACGGCCTTCCTGACGATGATAAATCAGTACACCACGGCCTTCTTCAGCAATATGTGCCAGCGCAGCTTCTAGCTGGAAACCACAATCGCAACGCAGACTAAAGAGGGCATCGCCCGTCAGACACTCAGAGTGAACACGGGAGAGCACGGGTTCATCGGTGCTAATATCACCAAAAATCAATGCCAAATGGTCATGGCCGGTGGCTAACTCTTCGAAACCTACCATCAGGAAGTCACCCCAAGGGGTCGGTAATTTGGCTTCTGCTACACGTTTTAGCTGCATCTTGCTGTTCATATTATAACTTTATACCCTTAGATAGGTTATCGCATACCCTATCGTGAATGCCTGCTACACCCTTTTGGTTTTAGGGCATAAGGTTAAATAAAAATTTTCTGCGATCATTATTAGCTATATTGCCATAACTTTTCACATGCTGCTGTTCAACAAAGCAGCAATAAGGTTAGTGAGAATGTCTATCTAAGACTTATTTTAGAAATGATAAAAATTTGTGTATGTTATCAATAGGTAGAGATACTTATATTAGATAGATATGGCACTTATATAAATCGTGCTATCACCACAGGTAATATGTTGTGGATATTGCCAGAAAGAAAGGGCAACAGATGTGGAATATAACAAAACGTATTACTCTGGGATCACTTATTTTACTGCTGCCAACCTTTGTCATTTGGCTCTCGGGTTGGCAGTGGCAGCCGGGTGGCGGTGAACGCTGGTTAAAAGGGCTGTTTTGGGTAACAGAGACGGTGACCGCGCCGTGGGGCATCGTCACCAGCGTATTACTCGGTGGCTGGTTTTTGTGGTGTCTGCGTTTTCGGCTCAAACCGGCTATCGGGCTGTTGGTTATACTCAGTATGGTGATTGTTGTGGGGCAGGGATTGAAATCGCTGATTAAAGAACAGGTACAGGAGCCACGGCCATTTGTGGTGTGGCTCGAAGCTGAGCATCATATCGATAACCATTTTTTCTATTCTTTACCGCGTGCTGAACGTAGTAAGTTGATTAAACAACAATTACAGAATCAATCCGCGATCCCATCGTGGCTGAGCAGTCACTGGCAGTTTGAGACGGGTTTTGCCTTTCCTTCCGGCCACACGGTTTTTGCCGCCAGTTGGGCATTATTGGCCGTCGGGTTGTTATGGCCCCGTCGACATTATAAAACGGTTATTTTACTGATGCTTTGGGCGCAGGGCGTCATGATGAGCCGCCTGGTATTAGGTATGCATTGGCCAGGCGATTTAATGGCGGCCACGATAATTAGCGGTTTGTTAGTTGCGATGGTATGCAGTTTAGTGCAGCGGTGGTTCGGCCCGTTGAATATTCCACCGCAAGAACTGCAAGAGATTGAAAAGCGTGAGCATGACTAAAAATAGACGATTGATTCTTATTTGCAATTAATCATTCGCGATTAAGTTGCTTAAAATAATCTCTATTGAGCATCCGTTCGGCGCTTTATCTTGGTGCAGGGTTTCTTTGCGGGGTAAGGAAGTGCTAATTTGTTAAGTAAGGACGCCACATTTTTGGCATAATTCATCAGGTTGATTCGGCCTTTAGGAAAAAACGTGAAATATTTGCTGATTTTTTTGTTAGTGCTCGTCATTTTCGTGATATCAGTCACGCTCGGAGCAAATAACGATCAGGTCGTTACCTTCAATTATTTATTGGCTCAGGGCGAATATCGGGTATCTACCTTGTTGGCGACGCTGTTTGCCGCCGGTTTGGTTCTGGGATGGATTATTTGTGGACTTTTTTATCTGCGAGTTCGAATTTTATTGGGGCGTGCAGAGCGGAAAATTAAACGCCTTGAATCGCAGCAAGAGTTACCGATTGAACCCAGTGCGACTGCATCCACACCTGCCGTCGGCAAGGAATAATTTTCTATGTTAGAAATGCTGTTTCTGCTGTTACCGGTCGCTGCTGCCTATGGTTGGTATATGGGGCGTAGAAGTGCTCAGCAGGATAAGCAGCAGGATGCTAACCGCCTGTCGCGTGAATATGTGGCTGGGGTTAACTTCCTTCTCTCAAACCAGCAAGACAAAGCGGTTGATCTGTTTCTTGAAATGCTGAAAGAAGACAGTTCAACAGTTGAAGCACATCTGACGTTAGGCAATTTGTTCCGCTCCCGCGGTGAAGTTGACCGGGCTATCCGCATCCATCAAGCCTTGATGGAGAGTGCCTCTCTGACCTTTGAACAACGGTTGCTGGCCGTCCAGCAGTTGGGCCGTGATTACATGGCTGCGGGGTTATATGACAGGGCGGAGGATATGTTCAACCAATTGGTTGAGGAGCAAGATTTCCGGCTTGGCGCATTACAGCAGTTATTAGTTATCCATCAGGCGACCAGTGATTGGAACAATGCCATCGAAGTGGCAGACAAACTGGTCAAGATGGGTAAAGAGAATCAGCGATTGGAAATTGCTCATTTTTATTGCGAATTGGCGCTGCAAGCGATGGGCAGTGATGATCTCGACAAAGCAATGAGCCTGTTGAAGAAAGCAGCCTCAGCAGACAAACAGTGCGCCAGGGTGTCCATCATGCAAGGTCGGGTGCATCTGGCCAAGGGTGAGTATGCGAAGGGTGTTGAAGCGCTGGAGCGCGTGTTGGAGCAAGATAAAGAAGTGGTCAGCGAAGCATTGCCGATGCTGAGTGAATGCTATCAACACCTACAACAACCGGAAGCCTGGGCTAATTTCCTGAAACGCTGTGTTGAAGATAATACTGGCGCGACGGCTGAGTTAATGTTGGCGGAAATTCTTGAACAGCATGAAGGCCGGGATGTGGCGCAAACCTATATTAATCGCCAATTGCAACGCCATCCAACCATGCGCGTGTTCTATCGGTTGATGGACTATCACCTGGCAGATGCCGAAGAAGGGCGGGCGAAAGAGAGTTTACTGTTGTTGCGCGATATGGTCGGTGAGCAAATCCGCACCAAACCGCGTTATCGCTGCCACAAGTGTGGTTTTACCGCTCACTCGCTCTATTGGCATTGCCCGTCTTGCCGTGCCTGGGCGTCTGTTAAGCCTATTAGAGGGTTGGATGGTCAATAAGTGCAGGTTATTCAGTAAGATCGGGTGAATTGAATCACCCGACAGTAATTTATGATCTATTTTTTCTTCTGTGGTGCTTTTAGCAATTGGCGCAGTTTCTTCAATTCTTTCTGGCTCAACGGCTGTTCTGAAATTTCTTCCACGCCTTGGTTATCAATCTCGCTGTGATGCAATTTGGCATCTTTGCGGCTGCTCTTAGCGTTTTTAACATCAACCTCAAAACTTTTTTCTAATCTTTCGCAGACTTCGGTGCTGAGAGAAAACTGTTTTTCTAAGGCGGCAGCTTTAATTTTCTCTTTTAATTCCAGAGGGATTTTAATGGTTAAGGTAGATATTTCGCTCATCATATAACCTTCAACTTAGGGGAAAATACCAAGCTAAGCGAGGGAAGCGAAACTGTCTAGGGGATAACACAATTGTCACAAAAAATTCACATTGAGCAATTTAAGAAATAGACAATGCGCAGCAGGTTAGGCGATCGGAAGTGATGGGGATTATGATTTGGCGTAACCGATGCCTAAGACCCGTTACGCTGGGAATAAATGAAGGCTTATGGGCGAGTGTGTGGATAATGTATCAAGTCGTGGAAGCGCACAGAATGGGCACTTTCATTGCGATAGCCGTGCGGGCAATCAGCTGCAAATCGTAGTGCCTCACCGGTGGTCAGCGTTCGGGTCACACCATCGACGGTGAGTATCAGTTCCCCTTCAATGACAATTACATGCTCAATCACGCCAGCTTCGTGTGGCGTTGACTCACTGCATCCACCCGGTTCGAGGTCGATAACAAACATATCCATGCGCAGTGTCGCGTCATAAGGAAACAGGGGTACGACGCGCATTCCCGACGTTTCGCTATTGAATGTGGTGAGTAAGCCATGACGGTGCAACGCAGCAGACTGCGCCGGCGGTGTTTCAAGAAATTGTGAGAAAGAGACGTTCAGACCACTGGCGATTTTCCACAGTGTCGCCACTGTTGGGCTAGATTCGCCGCGTTCAATTTGCCCCAGCATCGCTTTACTGACGCCGGTTTGCTCCGCCGTCTGGCTCAAACTCCAGCCTCGTTCGCGGCGAACGTTTTTCAGTTGGCTGCCAATATGGTGGGCGAGTTCCTTCATCTTGACTCCTGTAGCGGTACTTTTGATTGAATACAATTCTTCATCGAATACCATTCTTTATCGAACACGATTGTGCGTTATAACGCACGATGATATATTGAGCACAATAAATATGCGTTATAACGCACGACAGCATACCGCTCGCGTTCGATAATCAGAAGGATTTTCCCCGATGGCATCGCGTTTCCGTTTGCAAGATTTAACTTTTTCTGCGGTTATCGCCGGCTTTGTAGCTGTTCTGGTCGGCTATACCAGCTCAGCGGCAATAATTTTTCAGGCCGCGGAAGCCGCAGGTGCCAGTGTGGCACAAATCGGTGGCTGGCTGAGTATGCTTGGGTTGGGAATGGGGGTGACTAGCATAGGTTTATCGCTCTATTACCGCACGCCAGTAGTCACTGCCTGGTCAACACCGGGTGCTGCATTGCTGGTGACCAGTTTGCCTGGTACATCGGTCAACGAAGCTATTGGGGTGTTTGTGTTTGCCACCGGGCTTATTTTGCTGTGTGGCGTGACCGGCTTATTCGCCAGATTGATGCAATATATTCCTCAGGCACTGTCGGCGGCGATGTTAGGCGGGATTTTGTTGCGCTTTGGGTTGGACGCTTTTACCTCGTTACAAAGTAATTTCGCGCTAGCTGGCACCATGTGTCTGGTGTATCTGCTGGCAAAACGAATGCTTTCGCGTTATGCGATTGTTCTGGCACTGGCCGCCGGGCTGATGGTGGCCGGATTACAGGGCAATATTGCGCTGCACGGCCAGACGTTGATTTTTGCCACTCCGGTCTTTGTCATGCCGCACTTCACAATCTCAACTCTCCTCGGCATCGGTATTCCGTTTTTCGTGGTGACAATGGCCTCACAAAATGCGCCGGGCATCGCTACGCTGAAAGCGCATGGTTACAATCTACCTGTTTCCCCCCTGATTTCATGGACAGCACTGACCGCACTGGTTTTAGCACCATTTGGTGGTTTTACCATCTGTATCGCGGCGATTACAGCGGCGATCTGCATGGGGCAAGATATCCATCCTGATCCGAAAAAACGTTATATGGCGGCGGTTGCTGCTGGGTTCTTCTATCTGATCGCTGGTGTGTTTGGTGGATCAATCGGTATGGTGTTTACCGCACTACCGGTCGCACTTATCCACACTATTGCCGGTCTGGCCTTGCTTGGCACCATTGCGGGTAGTTTGTATCGTGCGCTGGAAAATGAACGTCAGCGTGATGCAGCGATTATCACGTTTTTGATAACGGCTTCCGGCGTGACGCTGTTGGGGGTCGGTTCCGCATTCTGGGGGCTGGTGGGGGGGATAATCACACATCTGATCCTCAACCTCCCAGCGCACAAAACGGAATACGACGCTGGGGAAAGTTGAGTTTATTTATATTCTGGGGAACAAAATGTCACTTTCGGGGAAAAGTGCTGAAACCACCTTTCCCCTTTATCTCTTAGCGGTAAATGACCGCCGTACCGTGCAATTTGTTATTGCCGGTTGCAGAGGTGATCAGGTATGAGGTTGCGCCGGCTTCATCTGCTTTTTTCGCCAGAGCGTTTTCTAATTCAGTTAATGTACCGGCATTGCTGGCGGCAACGGTACCAATCTCATTCAAGCCTGTTGCTGGTGCGTGCTGGATTTGTGTGGCAGCAACACTGGCAAATGATGCGAAAGAAAGGGCCAACGCAGGGATAATATATTTAATATTTTTCATGTAGAACTCCAGTTACATATTTACCATTTAAATAACAAATTATTATTTAAATCATGATATAGACAATCAATGTCTTGCGATGGAGTGCATCATAGCGCAGGCTTGTTTAAATAAAATCACAAAAAATTGATTTTTATCATCAAAAAATTCGAATGACATTTTACGTTTCTTGAAACTTTTTTACTTAACTGCGGGTATAAGAAGTACGCCTACTTTTGCATAAATCTACGTAACCAGAAAAAGCCTGACAAAGGGCGGCTAAACTCACACTGTCGACTGCTGTAATTTCAGTGACACACCCTGTAGAATGTCGCTGTTATCATGACTAACTGACTGAAAAAGGCTTGAAAATGACGTCTGCAACTAAAACTAATAACAGTGGCTCAATATCTTCCCCGATCGTTGTTGCACTGGATTATGCCAATAAAGACGCGGCGTTAGCTTTTGCTGATCGTGTTAACCCACGAGATTGCCGATTAAAAGTAGGCAAAGAGATGTTTACTTTATATGGCCCCCAACTTGTTCGAGACCTGCATCAGCGCGGCTTTGAGGTCTTTCTGGATTTGAAATTCCACGATATTCCTAACACTACCGCCCGTGCGGTTGCGGCGGCGGCGGAACTGGGTGTGTGGATGGTAAATGTCCATGCCTCTGGGGGCATGCGCATGATGACCGCAGCAAAAGAAGCGTTATTGCCCTTTGGCCAACAAGCACCATTACTGATTGCTGTGACGGTGCTAACCAGCATGGATGGTGAGGATCTACGTGATATTGGCATTAATATCACCCCAGCCGAACATGCAGAGCGGTTGGCAAAATTAACCTGGGATTGCGGTTTAGATGGCGTAGTGTGTTCTGCCCATGAAGCGGTGCGCTTAAAGCAGGTGTGTGGTGAGGATTTCAAACTGGTGACACCGGGGATTCGCCCGGAGGGCAGTGATGCTGGCGATCAGCGCCGTATTATGACACCTGAACAAGCTGTAGCGGCAGGTGTGGATTATATGGTGATAGGGCGTCCGATCACCCAATCTCCTGACCCAGAAAAAACCTTAACCGACATTCTGGCCTCTCTGGTTAAGGGGGCATAATGAGTCATGATAATAGCCGCTTGGTCTATTCAACCGATACCGGGCGTATCACTGAACCCGAGGTCAAACCGCAGCGGCCTAAAGGCGATGGTATTGTTCGCATCCAGCGTCAAACCAGTGGCCGCAAAGGCAAGGGCGTGTGTTTGATTACCGGTATTGATGGCAGTGATGAGATGCTAGAGAAACTGGCAGCAGAATTGAAGAAGAAGTGCGGTTGCGGTGGCTCGATTAAAGACGGCATCATTGAAATTCAAGGAGATAAACGTGATCTTCTTAAGCAACTGCTCGAAGCCAAAGGGATGAAAGTTAAGCTGGCGGGTGGGTGAGAGAAATTATAACACTTTGCTTTATTGAGTGGAGTTTGACGGGGTGACTGCCCCGATGGGCGCTCCGGCAGCTTACGCTGCTATGACCCATTCGGCACATTTCCCCGTCAGTCAACTTTGTTATCGCTAACGTTTCAAAAATAAAACAAAATATCCAAAGTAATTGAGACTGTAGCTAGGCGGCAAACGAATAAATCCCGATGAGCTGACTTATGTCAGTGATTCGGGTGCATGAGAGCCGCCAACAACGCTACAGTTTCAAGAACGAAGGATAAGTTTATTTGCCAACTTGATGGCCAATAACCCCACCAATAGCAGCACCGCCTAGCGTCCCTAAAGTACTGCCAGTCAATACTGCGCCGCCGACAGCACCAGCACCGGCACCAATTGCGGTATTACGGTCACGTTTGGACATGTTGGAACATGCGGATAGTGATAGGGCCAGCGTTAGTGCCAATGCGGCAGTCGCAAATCTTTTATTGATCATCATAATTATTTTCCTCACGTTGGCTAAGTACAAATCCATACTGAATTAAACTTACCTTACTCAGTATAGGTATTATATTAATATTAGGCGTCAGCTCATTCCATTTGTGATTAGAATAAAAAACGCCATTTTGATTTAAATTTGGAATTAATATTGAGAACTGGTTTCTTCATCAATAGAATCTAGTATAATTGCCTGTAATTCATTTAGTAGGTAAATAGTCCTAATTTGACCCGCCCA
>NZ_JBLWEX010000131.1:0-11246 GCF_048323875.1 Yersinia sp. LJYL362 | reverse complement strand
CTTTATCAAGCCCCAGCCACCAATGCCCTATCTGCATCCCCCACCACAGGTTCTCCGGTTGGCGCGAGAGTGATATCACAATCGTGACCAACCCCACCAATAGGAAAGAGAGCGGTATTGCCAGCCAGCGTAAGTAACGGCGTGGCCCCACCCGCAACAGGTAACATGTCAGGGCGGCGATAAACACCAAGAGCAGCGCCTGATACATCGGCGGGCTAAGCATGGCGGCCAACAGGAAAACGGCATATAGCACCAATTTTCCCATTGGATCGGCCTGTCGCCAGCGGCTTTGATAACTTAGTTTATCAATCCCCAGCATGCTCACCGCGTTTCCCCCGGTAATAGCCCAAGATATAGAAAATCACCGCTGCCCCAATGGAACCTTGCAGGGTAAACAGCAGGCTTTCAATTTCACCACTGGCGGGTTCATATAACGGCGTGAACCACGGCTGATAGTGAGGTGCGGTAGTCTGAATCAGAGTTTCGGCTTCACCATCTGAGCCACCATATTCACCACCGTGATTAATAAAGAACGGCATTATGACCAGAGCGATCACCATCGCCAGCAAAATAAGCGTCTTTTTCATGTTAGTGAGTCCCTGCGTGGATTAACTGACGTTTGGTTAATTGGTCGTAAATCATCACTGTCAGCAAGCCTTCAGCGATGGCTATCGGGATCTGGGTAATGCAGAACACCCCCATAAACTTGATAATCGAACCGCTGACACCAAATTGCGGATCAGGGAAAGCCAGACCAAGCTGTACCGAGGTGACAAAGTAAGTGGTTAAATCTGCGAGCATGGCGCAAAGAAATACCCCGACGTCGCGGCGCAATCCCGCTTTACAGGCCAACTTCCACACCAGATAGCCCACTACTGGCCCAATAACCGCCATTGACATGCCGTTAGCACCCAAGGTTGTCAGGCCGCCATGCGCCAGTAATAACGCCTGGAACAGCAGCACAATGGCCCCCAATACCGCCACCACTACCGGCCCAAACAGAATAACCGCCAGCCCGACGCCGGTCGGATGCGAACAACTGCCGGTCACCGATGGAATTTTCAGTGCCGATAACACGAAAATAAAGGCGCCGCACAGCGCTAACAGGACTTTTTGATTGCTGTCTTCAGCGACAATCTGTTTCAAACGAACCAGCCCCATAAACAAACACGGCAGGAACAGTATCCACCAAGCCAGCGCCCACATCGGCGGCAAAAAACCTTCCATAATGTGCATGGCAAAAACATCATTCGGGGCAATCGTTAGCAGGATTGCCATCGTAACCCCGGTAAACGATAGTTTTTTTAACTGTCTTTCCATTTCCATGAGTGACTCCTATAATGTTGAGTATCTAAATAAAATTAGATAACTATTTGTTTTTAAATAACTCGTTGCTGTTTATTGACTAAAATGGTCGAGAAGTAGGGCAATGGCTGGTCAGCGGCAAGGGTATCCAACTGACGCCAGCACACCTCGCCGGGTAATGAAGCTTCAGACATCAACAGCGCATGCGGGAACAGATTTAACCGGCCCAATAACGCCTGAATTTGTGCAAAACGGCCATATACTTTCATCAGCACTACGCAGTCGTGATCGCGCAAAGCGCGTTCCAGCTCGGCTTCTGGGGCAGTGCAAGACATAACCGCCAGCGATTGTTGCTCCATCGCCAAGGGCAATGCGGCACGTGAGGCAATGGCGGCAAAGGAAGTGACTCCGGGGACAATTTCCAACCAATCTGGCCGACCAATACGTTCTAGCAAAAATACCCATGTGCTAAATAACATAGCGTCGCCGAGGGTGATAAAACCCACCTGACGACCCTGCGCAACTTCCGCTTGCAGCTGTTGTGCCACCTCATCCCACACCGCCTGCTTTTCGCTGTCATCGGCGCTCATCGGGAAATGGCAGGTGCGGATTTCGGTGTTAGGTGATAAATATTCGCGCACAATTGACAGCGCCAGACTGTCACCACCTTTACGCCCTGCCGGGGCATACAACACATCCAGTTTGGCTATCAGCCGTGCCGCCCGTACGGTGATTAAATCGCTGGCTCCAGGGCCAACACCCAATGCATAAAGTCTGCCGCTCATTACGCTGCCTCCTGCTGTTTTTGCTGCAATGCACTCGCCAGATGCTGAACAAACATCTGGCGAATCAATGGATTCTCTCCCAATCCTTGCAGCCATGATTGCGCACTGATACCCGCAGCTTCCAGTTGTGAACGCCATGAATCCGGCTCTTCAGAAGCCATGTCATTGATGGCATGATCACCGGCCACCAGCATCAATGGCATCAGATGTACTTTGCGCACCCCCTGCTGCTGTAAGCGGCTAATGATGTGGCCGATTTCCGGATAACTTTCCACCGCACCAACCAAAGCAGGGAAGTTGAGAGAAGTCATTAAATGGTCAAGGCAGGCATAAGCAGAAAAGGCGAAGTGACTGGCCCCGTGGCCCATAAATACCACCCGCTCATCCGCCGCCAACGGAGGCATTTGTGCTTGCAGTGCCACTAATAATTGCTGGTAATCGGCAAAGCTGCTTAACAGTGGTGTGCCCAATACCAGATGATGAAAACAGTCGCTAAAACCGCGCACTTCAGTAGCGATTTTTTCGTATTCATCGCCATTAATCACATGCAGTGATTGAATAGCCACATCTTGATAACCCTGTTCAGCCAGGTGTTTCAGTGCTTCTCGCGGGTTATTGATCAACAAACCATCGCGTTTACGTAGCTTGCGAATGATCATTTCTGAGGTAAAGGCGCGGAACACATCGCGATCGCTATAAGCCGTCGATAGCTGTTGCTCACAAGCTTCAATGTTCTTTTGGCGGGTGTGTTCATAACTGGTACCGAAACTGATCACCAACAGTGCTTTTTTCATTTTGTTGTCCTCGTTGTTCTTGCCAGTGGGCCAGATTGCTGCCAGTGCATCAGATGTCGGGTAAATTCATCCAATGAAGTCACTTGTTGCCCAAGACTGCCCAACACCACGGCGGCCGGACGGTGCACCACAATGCAGGGAATATTCAGTGCCAGACAGGGCGCCACTTTTTCCTGGTAGCCACCTTGTGCGCCAGACTCCTTGGTGATAACCACATCTGGCTGGCAAAACTCATACAGCGCATGATTGAATTGCGCGCTGAATGGCCCACGCAGCGCGATAATATTGTCTACCCCCAACCCCAGAGCCTCACATTGGCTCAGCACTTCAGCCGTTGGCAGCACTCGCGCTAACAAGGTTTTACCGGTCAGCCGCTGTTGATACTCCGCCAACTGCTTGCTGCCGGTGGTCAAGAGCACTCGCGGCCCTAAACCTTGCGCCACGGCGCACGCTGCCGCTGCACTGTCTACTTTGTAGAGCTGCGGATGATGAATAGCGTCAATTTCACTCGGGCGCTGATAACGCGTCAGTACTACATTTGATTGCCCGCAAGCGGTGGCCACATTGTCACTGAGCAGGTCGGCGTAGGGGTGTGAAGCATCAACTACCCACTGCACCTGTCTGGTGATAAGAAAATCGGCCATTTGTGCTGCATCCATCCGCCCGACCAATACCTCGCCGCCAATATCGCCCGCCAGTTGTTTACCCGCATCGGTAGCGACCGACAGGCTGTAGCGCTCGCCAAATTCGTCCAGCAGTTGGCAAATCAGCCGGGCATCACTGGTGCCGCCAAAAATATGAATCGGCGGATGGTCATGGGTCATAATGAATAGCCCGTCATAATGAATTCCCCTTTATAATGAATAGCCCCGTGGCGTTATCATCAGTCCATTGCGGCAATAAGTGGCCTGATTGCCAACAATCACCAAACTGGTCATATCCACCGGTTCAAAATCCATTTCACCTATTGTGGTTAGCCATTTTTCCTGTTTTTTGCGCCCTGCCGCCTTCACCACACCCACTGGCGTTGCGGCTTTCTTCCACGGCTGCATCAGCTCGAACGCCCGTGCTAAATGCCCTTCGCGGCCACGGCTGCGCGGGTTATAGAAGCAGATAACAAACTCGGCTTGTGCCGCTGCGATAATGCGTTTTTCAATCACTTCCCACGGCGTCATCAAATCACTCAGGCTGATATGACAAAAGTCATGCATCAGCGGTGCGCCGAGCAGTGAGGCCGCCGCGATACTGGCGGTAATACCGGCTACCAACCGGACTTCTAACTCCAACTGTTGCTGTGTGACCAGCTCCAACACCAAACCCGCCATGCCGTAAATACCGGCATCGCCACTGCTGATAAGCGCCACGTTATGACCGGCCAGGGCCAGGTCAATCGCCGCCTGACAGCGCTCAATCTCTTTACACATGCCAGTTTTAATCACCTGTTTATCCAGGGTCATGGATTTGACCAGATGGGTATAGGTTTTGTAACCGACAATAATTTCTGCTTCGCGAATAGCGGCGATAGCGTCCTGCGTCATCATTGATTCACTGCCTGGCCCAATGCCAATTACGGTTAACATTAATGCGATACTCCCAGAGTGATGGTGACGCCCTGCTGACGCAGAGTATTGCCAACCAATTTACCGTCGCTCATCAGCCAGGCGACCGGTTGTGAAACGCTACCGACACCCACCGTTTGGCGGACAAAATCAGAAGCAGGGAAACGTTGTTCATGGCGGCTCAGTTCGCCGACGCTGAACAGTTCGAACGGGACTCGCCAGCATTTAGCCAATTGATGCAGCGCCGGTTCATCTTTTTTTATTGTGACGCTGCCAATCGCTCGTAATGCCATGATATCAAAATGATTTTCGGCCATTTGCTGTTGCAGCAATTCAACCAGCGTTTGCAGAGAGGTGGCACGGCGGCAACCAATACCCGCCACTACCCGGCGTGGCACCAGCTTATAAACTGGCAACGTCGCCAGTTGATCAGCGGGCAGCGGCAGAGTGTCGCGCAACGTGATGCACACTAAGGCGTCTAATGGGGGGCGTTGCTCCAAACTAAGTTGATCCAAACTAAGTTGATCCAAACAATCAACCGGCACGAACCCCCGCGTGTCACAGCGCTCACGTTCCGCCAACAGCGGAGTGTCCCACCACAGCCCGACTTTCTGGTTACTGACCAACATTTGATTGACCACTTTGACCGCGTGGCGGAAATCTTGCATTTCGGCATCCAGCTGGGTTGCCAGTGTGTCCAGCGCCGCCATCTCGTTAACATCGGTGGCAGTGGTTATCACCGGGTCAGCCCCCAAAATGCCAGCAAGGTAACGGGTTAGGGTATTCGCTCCTCCCACATGCCCCGACAGCAAACTGACGACGTGTTGCCCGCGCTCATCAATCACCACCACCGCAGGGTCGGTCATTTTGTCGTTTACCAGCGGCGCGATAACCCGCACCGTTAGGCCAATAGCTCCGACCACCACCAGTGCTGAATACTGTTTAAATGCTTCACGAAGGGTGTCGCCAAAACTGCCGTTAAAGGGCAAAAAACCCTCTTCCAGTAATTTGTCACTGGTAAAACAGGTCAGCGGCAAGTGAGTTTGCAGGCGTCGCGCCAGCCGCACACCACCGGGTGTCAGGCAAAATACCGCGATTGATTCAGGCTTGACGATATTCATGGCTAAACCCCGCGTCATAGAGTTTGGAATAGTGGTATTCATCACCGAGGAATGCCCCCACCAAAATCAGAGCCGTTTTATGAATAGCGGCCGCGCGAACCAACTCGGCGATATCCGCCAGTGTGCCGCGGACTGTGCGGCTCTCAGCCCAAGTCGCTTTGTATACCACTGCGACTGGCGTATCCGCGGGATAACCACCGGCGATTAAGCGATCGGCCACTCGGTCCATTTCCTGTACTGACAAGAAAATAGCCATTGAAGTTTGATGAGCGGCAAAAGCTTCCAGTTGTTCCAGTGGCGGCATCGGAGTGCGCCCCTCGATACGAGTGATAATTAAGCTTTGTGCCACTTCAGGTACGGTGTATTCCACCCCCAGTTGTGCCGCTGCGCCCAAGAAAGCACTGACACCGGGTACTGACACAAAGCCGATGCCGTGTTCGCCCAAGACTTCGCCCTGTTCACGAATAGAGCCATACAAAGAGAGATCACCGGTTTGTAACCGCACCACCAGCTTGCCCGCCCGCACACCCTCCACCATCAGTGTGATGATTTGTTCCAAATTTAATCCCGCGCTGTCGTGACATTCAGCCTCGGCAGAGCAATATTCCAACAGCTCAGTATTGATAAGTGATCCAGCATAGATAACCACCTGTGCCTGTTGCAGCAAGCGGTAACCTTTTAGTGTGATCAGCTCTTTGTCACCCGGCCCAGCACCAACAAACCAGACTTTTTGCGTATCCCAGGTTGGTATAACAGGGGGGGGTGTAACAGATGCTGATACGGCATTAGGATGCTCAGACATTGCTCGCCTCCTTGTGGCAGGAAATAAGATAAGTAGGATTATTCGGTTTAAAATAGTGCCCGCTACCCAGAGGGGTCAGAGTGGAGAGTTGCAATTGCACACAATCCAGCTCGCTAACGACGCAGGTCTGTAAATGGCTTAATGCTTCATTGAGGTTATTGAGCAAAATAAAGGTCAATACCAGGCGGCCACCGGGATTTAACATCATCAATGACCAGTCGATAAGGTCGGTCAGATGACCGCCACTGCCACCAATAAAAATGGCATCGGCTTTATCGGATAAAGGTAAAGGAGCGACTCCGGCAATAATGTCTACCTTGCGACACCCTAGCCGCTGGCGATTTTCATTAATCAACTCAAGTGCTACCGGATTCCGTTCAATCGCCGTCACCCGTAAATCAGGAAAACGCAAAGCCGCTTCCAATGCCACACTGCCAGTACCCGCCCCCACATCAATCAAGTGAGTCGCATCTGACAAACTCAGCCGTTCCAGTGCCAATACTCGCACCGCTTCTTTGGTCATCGGGACTTTTTGCCCACGTAGGAACAGCTCATCTTTCATTGAGGATCACCACCACATTCATGTCATAGCGGGCAGCCACTTGCTCTGCTGGCAGGCGATAAATTCGTTCGTTGGGTTGCGAGAGGTTTTCACCAATAATCAAGGTACGAGACAGACCACGTTGCTGTAGCGCATCAGCAATAGCTCTTGGGCCAATAATGCCGTCGGTCACCATCGCCACTTTGTCGTGCTGGAAGATCCAGTCAAAATCGGGTTCACGACCATGACTGCTGGTAAGAAAGAGGTCGTTCATATCCAGTGCAGCTTTGGCGCACAAATATTGAATTGCGCTAATGCCGGGAACGATATGCAACTCCTCAGCGCTGAAGTTTGCTGCCAGCAATTTGCCGATGCCATACAGCAAAGGATCTCCCGAGGCCAGCACCACAATGGCGCGATGCTTATTGCTATCCAGCCACTCCAATAGCCCTAATAGATCAGCATCCAACAAGCGCGACTCTTTACTATCGCAGTTCAATGTCTCCAGATGGCGCTTACCGCCAACCAGAACTTCGGCGCGTTCGATAGCCCGTCGAGCTGCGGGTGTCAGATAATCAACATCACCAGGGCCAATCCCCACCACCGTAATCATCGTAACGCCTCCACAATCTCATCCAGTGGCCGGTTGCTACCCAGCACCTGATTATCAAAAGAGAATAAAATGGCGTCGCACTGTGGTGGATTAACCGAGAAACGCATCATCTCAGCGATGCGCTCGCAGATACGCTCGCAGATACGCGAATAGACGCCCTGCCAACCCTGCTCGGCAATTAACTCCATTGCCGCTTCCGTGGTATCACACTGATTAACTTCAAGTAATAGCGCATGGGGTGCACCCATTAAGGCCAAATGCGCCACCAGCGTCTCCATACGTCCATCAGCAATATGGCTGTGGGTATGGAAGATACCGGCGGCCACTTTGACCAATTTGCCCGGATGCCCCACTAACAAAACGCGGCGGAACCCCAAGCGCACGGTTTCTTGCAGCATATAGCCGACAAAATTACTCATGGTGACCACCCGTTGGCTATCCAGCCCCAGGTGGTCGCGGACAAAGCGCTCGCCGTGATTACCCGGCACCAAAATGACGCGATCTTCACCGGCTGCCCGCTTCATTTCCAGCTCCAGCGCCAGTGAGCGTTTCCAGCTCTCTTCTGACATTGGCGTCACAATACCGGTGGTACCGATGATGGAAATCCCGCCCAGAATCCCTAGCCGCCCGTTGTAGGTTTTCTTCGCTCGTTCCTCGCCTTCCGGCGCAAAGATTTCGACTTCTGCGCCACGCAATGGGCCGATGACTTCACGCACTGCGGCTTCGATGGTTTGGCGCGGAGTGCGGTTAATGGCGCTGCTGCCGACCGGCAACCCAATTCCTTTGCGGGTAACAGTTCCCACACCTTCGCCGCCTCGCAGAGTAATGTCGGTCTGTTCGGTGAGGGTCACGCGGGCAAAAATCAGCATGCCGTGGGTAGCATCAACATCATCGCCGCCATCTTTGCGGATTGCGGCGGTGGCTTGCTGACCTTCAATCAACGGCTGCTCAACATTCAGACACAAAGTGATGCCGGAAGGCGTCACAATAGAAATTTGATCAATCACTTGCTGACGCAACACCATCAGCGCCGCCACTTTGGCCGCCGCCGTGGCACAGGAACCGGTGGTATAGCCTTTACGGTACTGCTTGCCGTTGTGCCAAATGCTGTCTAATTGCTGGTTTTGCAGCGCAATATCATCATTTATAGGGCTATCACTGGCCAGACCGTCGCTCATAGCGCCCCCCGTAGTTGCGTCCTTTGTAACTGATAGAGGATGGCGTTGATAATGGCTGCCGCCACGTTACTGCCCCCTTTGCGCCCCAGCGCGGCAATACACGGCAAACCACTTGCCACCAACGCATCTTTGGATTCCGCCGCACCAACAAACCCCACCGGCACGCCGATGACCGCCACCGGGGACGCTTGCCGTTCTAACAAACGGAATAACGCCGTCGGTGCATTGCCGAACACAAACAGTTTTTCGCCCGGCTCCGCCAAAGCTACATCTACCGCGGCCATCGAGCGGGTAATTCCCTGTACCGGCGCACTCTCTACCACGCGCGGATCACTGATATAGCAGCGACACTCGCATCCCATCTGCTTTAACAGTGTTTTGTTAATACCCGACATCGCCATTGTCGTGTCGGTATACAGCGTGCATCCTCGACGTAAACCCTCAGCAATACGGGTCAGCACATCCGGTGAAAAATGCAGAATATCCAGCCAGTCAAAATCCGCTGTAGTGTGGATAACCCGCTTGACAACCGCTTCATGCATCGCACTGGCAAACCGAGTCTCTGGCCGCTCAGCGGCGATAATATCGCCAATGATAACGAAGCTATTTTTCTCGATTTCCTGCGGGTTTTTTATATAGTTCATGGGGTTATCCTTGTTAAATACCGACCAACAGCAGATGGGTCAGAGCGAACAATAAAAGGGCCAATAGCGACGCCATCATCATCAAATGAATGCTGCGTGGAATATCACTCAGAGCGATTTCACGCCGCTCATCGCCAATCCACGGCTTCTCCACCCGCTCACCAAAGTAATCATTCGGGCCACCCAAGCGGATGCCCAACGCTCCCGCCACCGTGGCTTCCGACCAGGCGCAGTTCGGGCTGGAGTGTTGATAACGGTCGCGCCAACCAATGCGCAACGCCTGACGATAATCAGCCTGAATCAACCAGGCTGCGATGCTGAGTAACAGCCAACTGAGGCGTGCAGGAAGCCAATTGGCGACATCATCTATACGGGCAGAGACATAGCCAATTGCACGATATTTCGGCGTTTTATATCCCACCATCGAATCAAGGGTATTTACCGCTTTATAAGCCATTGCCAGCGGAGCCCCCCCCAGCATCAGGAAAAACAGCGGAGCAATCACGCCATCGACACTGTTCTCGGCCACGGTCTCTACCACCGCACGGGTGATTTGTGGTTTCTCCAATTGCGAAGTATCACGCCCAACAATCCATGACAGCTTTTCACGACTTTGCGCCAGGGTTCCGTGTTGTAGCGCATCAAAAACCGCTAATGCCGCGTCACTCAAGCAGCGTCCGGCCAGTAAGGTGTAAATCATCCACACTTGTGCTAACCAGCCGAGCCACGGATTAATCTCTGTCATCAGCCATAAAAACCCCCAGCTGACGAGCCAGGTGATCCCCACCACCAGTAACCACAGCACCGCACCACCCCATTTGAGTGCCCGCTCGCTATGACACACGGCGCGAATGGCTCTCTGCAACAGCGTGATCAGATTACCCATCCAGCGCACCGGATGCGGCCAACGTGGCGGGTCGCCGAGCCAATGGTCCAACAGGAAAGCAACAAACCACGCGCTCAGGGTCATAGCACACTCCGGGCAGCAGTCAGCCAGCCATCCAATAATCCGGGGCGCTGAGCAAAGTGAATATGCAGATAACTGGCCTGAGTCCGTTGCACTTGATAGCCACTGTGCCAACGCTGAATAACTTCGCCATCGCGCCATTTACTGCTATCAAAAACGGGTGTCAGTGGGCTGGTAAAATCGGAATAATGGAACTCATGACCGCGTAGAATTTCGCCAGACGCGGCTAGTAATGTGTCGCTGCGGGCCTCGGCCTGACAGTAACCGAAGCGAGTCAGGCGTTTTCCCATCCGGCTTTCTCCGGCCAAAACTCCCACCATCCGATGGCGCTGTCCGCTTTCATCCGTCAGAGCATCCCCCAAATACATCAAGCCGCCACATTCGGCATACATCGGGATTTGCTGCCGGTGGGCTTGCTGTAGCGCCGCATGTATCGCGGTATTTTCTGCCAGTGCACTGGCGTGAATTTCGGGATAACCGCCGCCCAGATAAATCATCTGACAAGCCGGCAGATGGCGATCATGCAGCGGGCTGAAACGCTGGATGCGCACGCCAGCTTGCTCCAGCAAATCAAGGTTATCGGGATAGTAAAAATTAAAAGCTTCATCTTCGGCTAAGGCCAATGTCAGCCCGTCGGCCAAAACTTGAGAAGGCAATGCGGGTGGGGTTCCAACAGGGCGTTGGGTGCTTGAAGTCAGGGTCAACAAGCGGTCCAGATCGATAAAGGCTTCAACCTGCTGGGCCAATTGTTGCCAGCGTGGCGAGTTATCAGGTTGTTTGGATAGTGCACCGCCTCGCTCTTGTGCCGGAATCAGCCCCAAATGGCGTGATGGCAAGGCAACATCGTCCATGACCGGCAAGCGGCCCAAAACCGGAATGCCGCAATAACGTTCGATAGCATGGCGAATAAGTTGATAGTGATTTTCTGAATTGACGC
>NZ_JBLWEX010000130.1:0-11243 GCF_048323875.1 Yersinia sp. LJYL362 | reverse complement strand
GCCGGATTTTCACGCCCGCACTGGAGGCGCTATATAACCTATCTACCAGGCCTTTATCCACTAAATTATTTATCTTCAGGGTAATGCCGGCGCTTTCTCCCGCCTGAGCATGAATAATTTCCTGATCGATCAATTGATATAGCATCAAGCGCGAGTTCTGCGGTGACACCATCAGATTATCGAACTTAACCGGGCGGTAAGGGTTTTCAATAAAGTTAAAGACCCGCCGCACTTCATTGGTAATACGCGCATCTGCCGTCAGTAAAGAATAGTCGGTATAAATACGTGCTGTTTTCTCGTTAAAGTTACCGGTACCGATATGAGCATAACGCACGATCTCCTCGCCTTCGAGCCGAGAGATTAGGAATAATTTGGCATGAATTTTCAGCCCCGGAGCGGAGAAAATAACGTGCACGCCCGCGGCAGTCAGACTCTTGGCCCAGTGAATATTGGCTTCTTCATCGAAACGCGCCTGTAATTCCACCACCACCGTTACTTTTTTACCATTGTGAGCGGCATGGATCATTGATTCAATAATGCGTGAATCTTTGGCAACACGATAAATATTGATTTTAATGGCTAAAACGCTGGGATCGAATGACGCCTGACGGAGTAATTCCAATACGTGTTCGAAAGTGTGATAAGGGTAATACAGCAGCACATCCTGTTCGCGAATGGCATCAAAGCCATTGCGGAATTTATCAAACCAAATATGGCGTAAACGCGGCAAGGGTTTGTTAACCAGATTGCTTTTCCCCACATTCGGGAAACTGATAAAGTCTTTGAAATTATGGTAACGGCCACCGGCAATGACGGAGTCATCGTTAGAGATACCCAGCTTGTTACGCAGTAACTCCACCATTTCATCGGGCATATCACGTTGATAAACAAAGCGTACTGGCTCAGCGGTCAGGCGCTGCTTTAGGCTCGATGACATCAGCTCCAGCAGACTGGATTCCATTTCAGTGACCAAATCATATTCCGCATCGCGGGTCATCTTCATGGAATAGGCATTCAGCGCGTCGTAATCAAAGAAGCCTTTAAAAATCTCATCAAGACAATATCTAAGAATATTATCAAGTAATATCATTGGTTTACGACGACGAGGTGCTTCGGGTGGCAAGTTAACAAAGCGTGGTACTTTATCAGAAGGAATTTCTAGCAGAGCATAGGCTATGTCCTGACCACGGATAATTTCCACTGCCAGATAGGTGTAATCATCTTTTAAGAATTGCACCAAATTGGTGTCGTGGTTAATCAGAATCGGCGTAATGTGCTGGCGCAGATGCTGTTTGAAATATTGCTTTAACCAGATTTGCTGATTCTCGGAAATTTGCCGCTCATTAATCAGGAAGATTTGATTACGTGCCATTTCCAGCAATAGATCATTATAAAGCCCGTCAAATTCTTGATCGGCTTTCACCACTTTGCTTTGGATTTTTTTCAGCAAATGGCGGGAGGTGACGGCAGAGCCTTGTTCCTCGTTAATCAGAATGCGCCGTTTCAGATCAGCAAAACGGACTTTATAAAATTCGTCGAGATTATTGGAGTAAATGCCAAGAAATCGCATCCGCTCGATAAGTGGATTGCTCTTATCCGCCGCTTCCTGCAATACCCGTTCATTAAAAGATAACCAACTGAGTTCTTTTTCGGTGTAGAGCTTTTCCTGACCCATTGCAACTCCAGTAAGATTATTGTGGGAGTATTTAGTGTCCTTAATCATTATTGCGAAAGTTTGACAAGAAAGTCCAACAGATATCACGAGTTAACTTTGTTGGTTAAAAACTCTTACTTAGTCATGCAAACGCCACAAAACTAACATAAGATGCTCGGTCATCTGGCGGTATATCTATTATAGATAGGCGTTTGGCTTGATAACATAGGCCGGAAACAGCGTAAGGGCATGGGGCAATCGAAGATTATGCAGCAAGCGGGCGGGGTAATACCATCAGGGAGAGATAAGCGCCGGGCTGTCATCGAACGTCTGGTGCGCATGTTAGTGACGGGCAGTGGCCTGTTGGTTCTGCTGACATTGATGCTGATTTTCGTTTATTTATTGTACGCCGTCCTCCCCCTGTTTAAACCGGCTTCCATTAATTTGCACCATCAATTTGCCGTGGATCGCAGTGCGCCGACGCTTGCTATGGGAGCTGATGCCCAAGGGAGAGTGGGATACCGCATTGATGATAAGGGCCGAGGTTATTTCATCCGGTTGGATAAGCAGGGTGAATCTCCCGCCGGGAGCCTTATCAGTGAGTACCCGCTATCGCCCCCACCGCTATCAATCAGCCGTGCTGCGGGGGGGCAATCTTTATATGGCATTGGCCTGAGCAATGGTCGTTTTATTCTGCTGCGACCTGATTTTTCAGCGACACCGCCTCGCTGGCAATTTCCACTGGGTGAGCAGCCGCGTTTTCTGGATTTGACTGGCCAAAACCTGAGTCATTTGGTGTTGGCTGAACCGCAACCCCAACATTTTTCTATTGCCGCTACTACCGCAGATGGTCGTCTGATGGCCGGGATGTTTACTGCTCAAGGGCAGCAGGTCACCGAACTGACGGATGTCCCCAAGGCCATTGATCAACTGCTATTGGCACCCGATGGGCGTCTGCTCTATCTGTTATCCGGCCATCAGGTGTATATCTACCAATTTGGCGCTGAAGTGACATTACGTGAAGTGGTTTCTTTGCAAGATGATAAACACCCTTCGTCAGAACCATTACAACTGGCCTTACTGGCGGGCGGAAAGTCACTGTTGGTGCAATCGCCGGAGGGGGTTGTTACACAATGGTTTGATGTACCCAAAGGGCCAGATAATCAGTATCATTTGACGCGAATCCGCAGCTTTACGCCCGCAGGTAAGGGCTTACTCACCACGGAAAGCACGCGGCGGGTATTTGCTTCATTGTCGCCTCAAGGTGAATTATCACTGTTTTCTAGTATCCAGCCAGCGCCGCTATTACAACATCCACTGGTGGCGGGCATCACTCATGCCGCATTCTCCCCTTGGGGCGATAACCTGCTGGTCGAGAATGCTGCCGGTTGGTCAACCTATCAATTAGACAATCGCTATCCTGACATCAATTGGCGCAGCCTATGGCAGCGGGTGTGGTATGAGAATTACCCGGAACCGGCCTATGTTTGGCAGTCAAGTTCGGCACAAGAGAGTTATCAAGCCAAATTCAGTCTCATTCCCATCATTTTCGGCACGTTAAAAGCCGCAGGCTATGCCATGCTATTCGCTGTACCTCTGGCATTGGCTGGTGCTATTTATACTGCTTATTTTATGTCGGCGGGCCTAAGGCGAATAGTTAAACCGACGATTGAGATGATGGGAGCTTTTCCGACGGTGGTGATTGGTTTGATTGCGGGTATTTGGCTGGCTCCGGTTATCGAACAGTATTTGTCCGGTATTTTATTGTTGCCACCCTTGCTGGCATTGACAATTTTATTGTGTGGCTGGGGCAGCGCCCGGTTGGCGGCAAAAACGCAACGCCAGTTACCCGCAGGTTGGGATGTCATTATCTTGCTGCCGGTCATTCTAGTGACTGGCTGGCTGGCGCTTTGGTTAGGGCCAAAACTGGCGATAGGGGTGCTGGGAGTGCCGCTGCATGAATGGTTGGGCGATAATTATGACCAGCGCAATGCCTTAGTGGTGGGAGTCGCCATGGGCTTTGCCCTGATCCCGGTCATTTTCTCGCTGGCCGAAGATGCGCTATTTAGCGTGCCGCCATCACTGAGTCAGGGGTCTCTGGCCCTTGGCGCGACCCCGTGGCAAACCCTGATTCGCGTAGTGCTGCCATCCGCTTATGCCGGTATTTTCTCTGCATTAATGATTGGTTTTGGCCGTGCAGTGGGGGAAACCATGATTGTGCTGATGGCGACTGGGAATACGCCGATTATCGATGGCAGTATTTTCCAGGGGCTACGGGCGATGGCCGCGAATATTGCCATTGAAATGCCGGAAGCGGTGATGGGCAGTAGCCATTATCGGGTGCTGTTCTTGACGGCATTAGTGCTGTTTTGTTTCACGTTTTTAGTCAATACACTCGCCGAGTCCATTCGCTTGCGGTTACGTGAACGCTATCAAATGGAGCAGATTGCCTGATGACTGGCTTTACCAAAAAATGGTTTGCCTCCGGCTCGCCGTGGATCTGGCTGACGGCTGGGTCAGTGAGTATCAGCTTGCTGGCCTTGCTGGGGGTGCTTTTATTATTGGCGGGGCAGGGGATGCGTTATTTCTGGCCCAGCCCAGTTTATGTATTTGAACTCAAGCAAACTGCCGCCGGCCCGGTTCAGGTGATTGGTGAAATTTATCAGCAGCAATCCCTCCCACGCGAACAGCTAGAGCAAGCTGGCATTATGTTGCCGCCTGCCGCGGGTGAAACGGTGACCCGTTACCTAATTAAGACCGGTAACCGCGAGATACAAGGGCACGATTTTCACCGCTTGCTGGACACCGATATTCAGCAGCGCAGCCAGCCCAAAGATGTGTTGGTGCTGGAAAGGCAAATCAATGGTACGGCATACGGATTTCTTGCTGGGATGCTGGATAACGGCCAGCCGGTGGTGGGCGATAATTTAGCTCAGGAACTGCAAAAACGTATTCCGGTGATACAAGCGCTGGTCAGGCAGTCCAAAGATATTCAGTTCCGCCAGATGAACATGCTGAATCAACAGTTCGAAGCATTACGGCTACAGAAAAAACGCCTGCAAATGACCGGCGATTTTGATGGCAAAGCACAAGACCGCATTGAAGCCGAATGGGGCGAACTCCAGCGCAGCCATCAGGCGCTGATGGAGAAATTACGCGGCTTGCAAAGCGACCAAAGCCGTTACACTTTGCTACTGCGTGATATGAATGGGCAAATTCATCCGCTGCCACTGAGCCAAATCAACCGTGCCTGGTACCCTAATGATATGAGCTTTGGGCAGAAACTACGTCATTTCGCGCTACAAACACATAAGTTTCTGACCGATAACCCGCGCAACGCCAATACTGAAGGTGGGGTGTTCCCGGCTATTTTTGGCACCGTGCTGATGGTTGTCTTGATGTCTATTGTGGTCATGCCGCTGGGGGTGATTGCCGCGGTTTACTTACATGAATATGCAGGGAAAAACTGGCTGACTCGGATGATTCGTATTTCCGTGGTGAATTTGGCTGGTGTGCCTTCCATTGTTTATGGGGTGTTTGGCCTCGGTTTCTTTGTCTATTTTATCGGTGGCTCACTGGATAAACTGTTTTATCCCGAAGCTTTGCCTAACCCGACATTTGGCACACCGGGCGTACTCTGGGCGGCATTAACGCTGGCTTTATTGACATTGCCGGTAGTGATTGTTGCGACAGAGGAAGGTTTATCGCGCATTCCGGCCAGCTTGCGGCAGGGGTCATTGGCGCTGGGAGCCAGTAAAGCCGAGACACTGTGGCATATTGTATTGCCGATGGCCGCCCCTGCGATGATAACCGGGCTGATTTTAGCGGTGGCTCGAGCCGCAGGGGAAACGGCCCCCTTGATGTTGGTGGGTGTGGTGAAATCAGCGCCACTATTGCCAGTAGACGGTGTTTTCCCGTTCCTGCATTTAGAACGTAAATTTATGCATTTAAGCTTCCAGATATACGATATGGCATTCCAAAGCCCTAATGTAGAAGCGGCTCGGCCATTAGTGTTTGCCACCGCGCTATTGCTGGTGATTATTGTGGTGGGCCTGAATTTAGCGGCTATTGGTATTCGCCATCATCTGCGCGAAAAATACCGGGGTTTAATGCTGTGACTGAACTTTTTAACCCGCAGGATGAGATATGGGACTTTTGATGCCGGATTCGCTGCCGCTGTTAGATGTGCAGCAATTGACCCACGAGCAAACTGCATTGGCGGTCGAAAAGCTCAATTTATTTTATGGCGACAAACAGGTGCTGCATGATATTTCGTTTAATGTCCCCAAGCACCGTGTCACTGCGCTCATTGGTCCCTCCGGCTGTGGTAAATCAACCTTGTTGCGCTGCTTTAATCGCATGAATGATTTGCTGGATAACTGTCGCCTTGAGGGCCAGATTCGGCTGGGTAACCAAGTGATTACCGAGAAAAACACCGATGTGGCGGCATTGCGTCGGCGGGTCGGCATGGTCTTCCAGCGGCCGAATCCCTTCCCAAAATCTATTTATGAGAATGTGGTCTATGGCCTGCGTTTGCAGGGGGTTCGCGATAGGCGAGTGCTGGATGATGCCGTCGAGCGCTCATTACGTGCCGCCGCCTTGTGGCATGAGGTCAAAGACCGGTTACGCGAAAATGCTTTTCGCCTCTCCAGTGGTCAGCAACAGCGCTTAGTGATAGCTCGGGCGATTGCGATTGAACCGGAAGTGCTATTGCTCGATGAGCCGACATCGGCGTTAGATCCTATTTCAACGTTAACCATCGAAGAGTTAATTACGGAATTAAAACAGCAGTATACCGTGATATTGGTCACCCATAATATGCAGCAGGCGGCCAGGGTTTCAGATTACACCGCGTTTATCCATCAAGGGGGGCTGGTGGAATATAATGATACCGATGCGTTGTTCACCTCTCCGCATCAACGGCGTACGGAAGATTATATTACCGGGCGTTATGGTTGAGCGGTGGCGGGTGAACATGACGCTGAAGCGGCGATGCTGGCTACAGCGTCAAAGACCTGACTATGGGTTAAGCACTCTTTATCGATGGAGTTTTATATTTAGCCAAATATTGCGGCTGGAAAATACACATACGGATCACTGTGCGATACTCACCATTGATAAAGAACTCTTGTTTCAATTCACCTTCTATTTCAAAGCCTAACTTTGTATAAATATGAATGGCTTTCTCATTTTCTTTATCCACAATTAAATACAGTTTGTACAGATTCAGGACAGAAAAACCGTATTCCATTGCCAGTCGTGCAGCCGAACCAGCAAAACCTTTACCTTGATGGGCTGGGTCGATAATAATTTGAAACTCAGCGCGGCGGTGAATGTGGTTAATTTCGACTAACTCAACCAGACCCACTTTGGTGCCCTGGCTTTCAATAATAAAGCGGCGCTCGCTCTGATCATGGATATGTTTATCATACAGATCAGACAGTTCGACGAAAGCCTCATAAGGCTCTTCAAACCAGTAACGCATAACACTGGCATTATTATCTAACTGATGGACAAACGGCAGATCATCCCGTTCCAGAGGGCGTAACCGGACGCTGCTAGTGGTTGACATGCTTATTCCTCATATGACGACAGCGGCTGCTGCCCTAAAAATTATACTATTAGCACAAGGGGTAAGCACAGGGGAATTAAAAAAGGCGCTCACCTTAAGATGGCAGCGCCTTTAATCAATATTCATTAAATTGTTTCACTCAGCCGCATAACCTTGTGCGGGTAAGCGCTTATCATCTAACCAGGCCGCATTATCACGCATTGTCAGGCGGCCATTAGTAAACCAATCGACCACTAACGGATAAATGCTGTGCTCTTGAGTTTGCACTCTCAGGACCACATCCTCTTCGGTATCATCACTAAATACCGGGACTTTAGCTTGCAGGATGACCGGGCCGCCATCCAGTTCCTCTGTGACAAAATGCACTGAGGTACCGTGTTCCTGGTCGCCGTTTTCCAATGCTTGACGATGGGTATGCAAGCCGGGATATTTGGGCAATAGGGATGGGTGAATATTTAACATCCGGCCAGCATAATGCTGAACAAATTCCGGGCTGAGAATGCGCATATAACCCGCCAGCACCAGCAAATCAGGTTGATACTGATCAATGGCTTGCGCTAGTGCTAAATCAAAACTGGTGCGATCGGCATAAGCCTTGGCCTCCAGAGCATGAGCTGCGATACCTGCCAGCTCAGCTCGCTTTAGCCCATAAGCATCAGGATTATTACTGAAAACAGCACTAATCTCGCCTGAAATACGCCCTTGCTGTTGGGCGTCTATCAGTGCCTGTAAATTACTGCCTTGGCCGGAGACCAATACCACTATCTTTTTCATAATACCCTTCATACTTGAAGTTGCAGGGGTGTTGGCTGCGCGCGTTCACCCGAATCACTTACTGGTGTAAGCTCATCGGGGTTCCCTTGCTTGCCGCCTACCTGCAACACCAATTACCTTGGGTAAACCCTTCGTACTTGAAGTTGCAGGGGGAATTATCAATATTACGGATTGATAATGACTTGCTCTGCACCCTCAGTCGCCGCAGCGATAACACCGATTTTCCAGGCTTTTTCACCGGATGCGGTTAGCAATTCAACCGCTTTGTCTGCCAGTTCAGCGGGGAGCGCAACAACCATGCCGACGCCGCAGTTAAAGGTACGGTACATTTCGTGGCGGCTAACATTACCTGTTTGCTGTAACCAGCTAAACACCGCAGGCCACTGCCAGCTATTTTCATCGATAACTGCCTGAGTCCCTTGTGGTAATACGCGTGGGATGTTTTCCCAGAAGCCGCCACCGGTCAAATGAGCAATAGCATGAATATCAAGTTGTTCAATTAAGCTTAGAATTGATTTTACGTAGATTTTGGTGGGTTCCAGCAGATGGTCGGCCAGAGATTTGCCATCCAATTGGGTCTGTTCTGGGTTGGTTTGACTGACTTCCAGAATTTTGCGCACCAAAGAGTAGCCGTTAGAGTGCGGGCCGCTGGCTCCTAATGCGACTAGAGCATCGCCAGGCGCGACTTTGCTGCCATCAATGATTTCTGATTTTTCGACCACGCCAACACAAAAGCCTGCAACGTCGTAATCTTCGCCGTGGTACATCCCCGGCATTTCGGCAGTTTCCCCCCCAACCAGTGCGCAACCTGACTGTTTGCACCCTTCGGCAATCCCGGTAATTACACTGGCGGCCGTATCCACATCCAGTTTACCGGTGGCAAAGTAGTCAAGGAAGAACAGTGGCTCTGCGCCTTGAACCACCAGGTCGTTAACACACATAGCGACTAAATCGATACCGATGGTATCGTGACGTTTCAGGTCCATCGCCAGACGCAGCTTGGTGCCGACGCCGTCAGTCCCTGAAACGAGAATAGGTTCACGGTATTTTTGTGGCAAAGCGCAGAGGGCACCGAAGCCGCCCAATCCCCCCATCACTTCTGGGCGACGAGTCTGTTTAACCACACCTTTTATGCGATCAACAAGGTCATTGCCGGCATCAATATCTACACCTGCGTCTTTATAGCTGAGAGAGGTTTTGTTGGTCACTGCGAGGTCCCCACTGCGGTTGGCTGTTTGAGCTTAGGAAGAAAACGCGACAATTCTAACAGCGGAGGCAAACGTTTGCGAGTAGCTTGTGATATCACGCCGATTTTTAGCTTTCTTGACTTAATAATGATTTTCTATTGATCTGAATCAGGCTATTCATTGTGGTGTTCAAAAAAAAAGGCGGTATAATCTCGCGATTTTTTTGGCCACCAGTCGCCTAACCAGGAGAAAAATAATGAAGATCGTTGAGGTGAAACACCCGCTAGTAAAACATAAACTTGGTTTGATGCGTGAGAATGATATCAGTACAAAACGTTTTCGCGAGTTAGCGTCTGAAGTGGGAAGTTTGCTGACTTACGTGGCAACCGCCGATCTGGAAACTGAAAAAGTCACCATCGAGGGTTGGAACGGTCCGGTTGAGATTGAACAGATCAAAGGTAAGAAAATCACCGTAGTCCCTATTCTGCGTGCTGGTTTGGGCATGATGGAAGGGGTATTGGAAAATGTTCCTAGTGCGCGCATCAGTGTGGTGGGTGTCTATCGTGATGAAGCGACTTTAAAGCCGGTACCTTACTTCCAAAAGCTGGTGTCGAATATCGATGAGCGCATGGCGCTGGTGGTTGACCCGATGTTGGCAACCGGTGGTTCGATGATTGCGACTATTGATTTACTGAAGAATGCCGGCTGTAAGAGCATCAAAGTATTGGTATTGGTTGCCGCACCAGAAGGGATTAAAGCATTGGAAGCCGCTCACCCCGATGTCGAGCTGTACACCGCTTCCATCGATCAAGGTCTGAACGAACACGGCTACATTATCCCTGGATTGGGTGATGCCGGTGATAAGATTTTCGGAACCAAATAACTGATGATAGCCGACTCGATAGTCGGCTTTTTTTTGAATAATTTTTAGCATAAATCACACCATTGAAGAGGATAGATATAATGAGCCGTCGCACCATTGGCGTCAGCGAGCGCCCACCGCTGCTCCAGACGATCCCCCTGAGTTTCCAACATTTGTTCGCAATGTTTGGTGCCACTGTTTTAGTTCCTATTCTGTTTAAAATTAACCCGGCGACGGTGCTGCTGTTTAACGGCATCGGAACCTTGCTTTACTTATTCATTTGTAAGGGAAAAATCCCCGCTTATCTGGGGTCTAGCTTTGCCTTTATTTCGCCAGTATTGCTATTACTGCCATTGGGATACGAAGTTGCTCTCGGCGGTTTTATCATGTGCGGCGTGCTGTTCTGCTTGGTGGCGTTGATTGTGAAAAAAGCCGGTACTGGTTGGTTGAATGTGCTGTTCCCGCCGGCGGCCATGGGGGCAATTGTCGCGGTTATCGGCCTTGAATTGGCTGGTGTGGCTGCGGGAATGGCGGGGCTGCTGCCTGCGGAGGGGGTAACAGTCGATTCAAGCACCATCATCATTTCAATGGTGACATTAGGTGTGACCATTCTGGGGTCGGTGTTATTCCGTGGTTTCTTCGCTATTATCCCTATTCTGATTGGTGTGCTGGTCGGTTATGCCTTGTCATTCGTGATGGGGGTGGTTGATTTAACCCCTATTCGTGATGCCCACTGGTTTGCCTTACCGACGTTCTATACCCCACGTTTTGAATGGTTTGCCATTCTGACCATCTTGCCAGCGGCATTGGTGGTGATTGCCGAGCATATTGGGCATTTGGTGGTTACAGCCAATATTGTGAAAAAGGATTTGATTCGCGACCCTGGCCTGCATCGTTCGATGTTTGCCAATGGTATTTCGACGGTGATTTCCGGCTTCTTCGGTTCGACACCGAATACCACTTATGGTGAAAATATCGGCGTTATGGCGATCACCCGTGTTTACAGTACCTGGGTTATCGGTGGTGCGGCGATTCTGGCGATAATGCTCTCTTGTATCGGTAAATTAGCTGCTGCAATTCAGGCGGTGCCAGTGCCGGTTATGGGGGGCGTCTCACTGCTGCTGTACGGGGTTATTGCTGCGTCAGGTATTCGCGTGTTGATCGAGTCAAAAGTTGACTATAACAAAGCACAAA
>NZ_JBLWEX010000129.1:0-11237 GCF_048323875.1 Yersinia sp. LJYL362 | reverse complement strand
TAGACTCGGCGCGGGATGGTCAGGCGCAGCAGTTCCAATGGCGATGGTTTTTGTTTACCGGTTTGTGGATCACGGCCTAGCAGCAATGATCCAATTTCCACACTGCGAATACCTGCTTCCAGATACAGCGCATTATTCAGGGCCTGTGCCGGGAATTGTTCGGCTGGAATATGAGGCAGCAGGATTTTGGCATCGACAAACACCGCATGACCGCCGGTAGGATATTGAATCGGAATACCGCCAGCACGCAGCCGCTCGCCAAGATACTCTACCTGCCCAATACGGTATGTCAGGAAGTCTTCATTCATCCCTTCCTCCAGCCCAATAGCCAGCGCTTCCATGTCGCGGCCGGCCAACCCACCGTAAGTGACAAAACCTTCCATCGGCACGCAACGGATACGAACGTCGTTGAATAGGTCTTCATCGGTGCGGAAGCAGCACAAACCGCCAATATTCACCATCGGGTCTTTTTTGGCTGACATGGTGAGCATGTCGCCGTATTGATACATTTCCAGAATGATCTCTTTGATCGACTTGTCGCTATAACCTGGCTCGCGTTGTTTGATAAACCAAGCATTTTCACAGAAGCGGGCGGAGTCGATGACCACCGGAATATTATGCTGTTGAGCAATTCGATACACTTCGCGCATATTGCTCATTGAAATTGGCTGCCCACCGGAGCTGTTACAAGTGACGGTGGTAATAATTGACACCACGTTGTCAGCGCCATATTCGGCAATTGTTGCTTTCAATTGGTCTAAATCGAAGTCACCTTTCCAGTCATAATAAGCCACAGTATCAAAGGCTTTCGGGGTGACGACGTTGATAGCTTTAGCGCCATTCATCTCAACGTGAGCGGCGGTGGTATCAAAATGGAAGTTGGAAATAAATACCGGGTTCTTGGCGCCACCGGCTTTTTGTTTTTTCGCAATCAGGCAAGGGAACAGGATTTGTTCAGCGCCACGGCCCTGATGTGTTGGGATAGTAAATGGGTAGCCAATCAGTTTTTTAACCTGATCACACAGGTGATAATAGTTACGTGAACCGGCGTAGGCCTCATCACCCATCATTAAGCCAGCCCACTGACGGTCACTCATTGCCCCGGTGCCGGAGTCAGTCAGTAAATCAATATATACATCTTCACTTGGTAATAAGAATGGATTATAGCCCGCTTCAATCAGTGCTTTCTCACGATCTTCCCGATTGGTCATCCGAATATTTTCGACCATTTTAATGCGGAAGGGCTCAGGGATGCGTTTCATGGCTTATTACTCCAAATATCATTTTTTTTGGATATAGATATACCGTGGCTAATAGGATTGGCTAAAATTAAAAATAGCGATCCGTATTACCTATGACGGCAACAAAATAAAGAAATGAGTTTTTTCAGCCTAAGCTGAATAAGCAATGGGGGAATTAACGCGGGAAATCGTTGGCAAGGCGGTAATCAATATTAAACCAGGCTCGGCTGTCGCCGGAGATGCGTGCTTGGTAACGCAATGCAATGCGTGTCATAAGGCGCCCTCTAGGTGTGGATAGTGAGTAACAGCATAGCGTTGTTTAAAAAATAAAAAGTGATATTCAGCACAAATTACAATCAATTAAAACTATATTAGAAGCACTAATATTTATGTAATCTAATAGGTTACAGTGCTGTTATATAACAGTATGATTGATATGAGGTTTGGGTTTTACAGTCAATGGGAAGTGAATGGGGAATGATTTTTCTGATTAGGATTTTTATCGGTTTTTAATTGTTGGGTCAGGAGCTTCCTGACACCAACAATATACTCACAAAATGAACTAAAAATAATTAACGCAGGAATTCTGGCTGTTGTTTTTCGTATGCTGAAATATTGTTTTCGTGCTGCAATGTCAGGCCAATGCTGTCTAAACCGTTAATCATGCAATGACGACGGAAACTATCAATTTCAAAAGAATAACTTTTCCCTCCGGCATTCACCGTTTGGTGTTCTAAATCGACAATAAACTCGATACCTTCATTCTCTTTAACCAGCTGGAATAAAGTATCAATATCACCTTCACTTAATGTTATCGGTAATAATTGGTTATTAAATGAATTGCCGTAAAAAATATCAGCAAAGCTCGGAGCAATAACCACTTTAAAACCGAAATCTGTCAGTGCCCAAGGTGCATGTTCACGTGATGAACCGCAGCCGAAATTTTCGCGCGTTAATAAAATGGTCGCACCCTGATAGCGAGGTTGATTCAGTACAAATTCCGAGTTAGGGACTTTGCCAGCATCGTCCAGAAAACGCCAGTCGTTAAACAGGTGCTGACCAAAACCAGTGCGCGTTACTTTTTGCAGAAACTGTTTCGGGATAATCGCGTCGGTATCGACATTCGCCGCATCCAACGGAGCGACCAGGCCCCTATGTTGAGCAAAACCAGTATGTTGAGCAAAATCAGTATGTTGAGTAAATTTTGTCATGGTGGTATCTCCGATTAGTGGGTGGCAGCAGATAAGTCGCGGACGTCAGCAAAGTGACCACTGACCGCAGCGGCGGCTGCCATTGCCGGGCTAACCAAATGGGTGCGCCCCCCACGGCCCTGACGCCCTTCAAAGTTACGGTTGCTGGTGGATGCACAGCGCTCGCCGGGTTCCAGACGGTCGTTATTCATCGCCAAACACATGGAGCAGCCGGGTAAACGCCACTCAAAACCGGCTTCGATAAAGATTTTATCCAAACCTTCCGCTTCGGCTTGTGCTTTCACCGGGCCGGAGCCGGGCACCACAATCGCCTGTACACCGCTGGCCACTTTACGCCCTTGCGCCACTGCAGCTGCGGCACGTAAATCTTCAATACGCGAGTTAGTGCAAGAACCGATAAAGACTTTATCAATCGCGACTTCGGTCAATTTGATTCCGGGGCGTAAATCCATATAAGCCAAGGCTTTTTCGGCTGAAGCGCGCTCAACAGGATCACTAAAGGACTCGGGTGCCGGAATAATTTGATTAACCGCAATCACCTGACCCGGATTGGTACCCCAGGTCACTTGTGGCGCGATATCAGCGGCATCTAAGGTCACCACAGTATCAAATTTAGCGTCAGCATCAGATTTCAAGGTGCGCCAGTAGGCCACGCCTTGTTCCCATTGCTTACCCGTCGGGGCGAATTGACGGCCTTTCAGATAGTTAAAAGTGGTGTCGTCCGGTGCGACTAAACCGGCTTTGGCGCCCATTTCAATTGCCATATTGCACAATGTCATGCGGCCTTCCATGCTCAGCGCTTCAATCGCGCTGCCACAGAATTCCACTACATGACCAGTACCACCGGCGCTGCCGGTTTTGCCGATAATTGCTAACACGATATCTTTGGCGGTAATGCCTGGGCCCACCTCACCATTGACTTCGATTTTCATGGTTTTGGCCCGACCTTGTTTCAGCGTCTGAGTGGCCAACACATGTTCAACTTCTGAGGTACCGATACCAAATGCTAATGAGCCAAACGCACCGTGGGTCGCGGTATGGGAGTCACCACAAACAATCGTCATTCCCGGCAATGTCATTCCTTGCTCTGGGCCAATAACATGGACAATGCCTTGGAATGGGTGATTCAAGTCATACAAAGACACGCCGAATTCAGCACAGTTCTTGATCAACTCCTGCATCTGAATGCGGGCCATTTCACCACTGGCATTGATATCTTTGGTTTGTGTCGAAACGTTGTGATCCATGGTGGCAAAGGTTTTACCCGGTTGACGCACCGGGCGACCCATGGCGCGCAAGCCATCAAAGGCCTGCGGCGATGTGACTTCATGCACTAAGTGGCGATCGATATACAACAGCGGGGTTTCATTCGGCGCTTCGTAAACGATATGTGCATCATACAATTTTTGATATAAGGTCTTGTTTTGATATAACGTTTTGCTCATATTAAACCCCCTCAGCCACGAACTTAGCAATGATATCGCCCATTTCGTTGGTGCCGATTGCTTTGCCATCACCGGCTAAATCAGCAGTGCGATAACCTTGTTCCAATGCCTGATTGATGGCGTTTTCGATAGCCGCCGCCGCATCGTCTTTACCTAAACTAAAGCGCAACAATAGGGCTAAAGAGAGAATTTGCGCGATGGGGTTGGCAATGTTTTTGCCCGCGATATCCGGTGCAGAACCGCCCGCGGGTTCGTATAAGCCAAAGCCTTGTTCGTTCAGACTGGCCGAGGGCAACATGCCCATAGAGCCGGTAATCATGGCGCATTCATCTGACAAAATGTCGCCAAACAAGTTAGAACACAGCAAGACGTCAAACTGGGATGGATCCTTAATTAACTGCATGGTGGCGTTATCAATATACATATGGGACAACGCAACATCTGGATAGTCCGCCGCAATAGTGGTAACGACTTCACGCCACAGAATGGAACTCTGCAACACATTGGCTTTATCAATAGAAGTAACTTTGCCGCCACGTTTGCGAGCGGACTCAAAAGCAATGCGGGCAATACGTTCAATTTCAAAGCGATGGTAGACTTCGGTATCAAATGCACGTTCGTGCGGCCCCTGGCCTTCACGACCTTTGGGTTGGCCGAAATAGATCCCGCCGGTTAATTCACGCACACACAGAATATCGAAACCTTTCGCCGCGATATCACTGCGCAATGGGCAGAAATCTTCTAATCCTTGATACAAACGCGCAGGGCGCAAGTTACTGAATAATTTAAAGTGTTTGCGTAATGGTAACAGTGCTCCGCGCTCAGGTTGCTCCGCCGGTGGTAAATGTTCCCATTTAGGGCCGCCCACTGAGCCGAATAAGATGGCATCAGCTTGTTCGCATCCACTCACTGTTGCTGGCGGTAACGGGCTGCCATGACGGTCGATAGCTGCGCCGCCGACATCATAAGCGCTGGTTGAAATCTTGATGCTGAAACGCTGGCGCACGGCATCCAATACTTTATTTGCCTGAGCCATTACTTCAGGGCCAATACCGTCTCCGGGCAAAACGGCAATATGATAAGTCTTAGTCATGTTCACACCATTTCCTGATTATTTTGTTGCAGACGCTGCTTCTCGATTTCTACCTGATGAGCGCGCCAGATGTTATTTAATACGTGAACCAACGCCTTAGCAGATGACTCGACAATATCTGTGGCCAGCCCCACACCGTGGAAGCGGCGACCTTTATGGTCAACCACGATATCAACCTGACCTAATGCGTCTTTACCCTGACCATTGGCAGACAGTTGATATTTCACCAGTTCAATGGGGTAGTCGGTAATGCGGTTGATGGCTTGATACACCGCGTCAACCGGGCCATTACCGGTGGCGGCTTCTGATTTGATTTCTTCACCACATACCAATTTCACTGATGCGGTCGCCATCACACTCGAACCAGACTGCACACTGAAATAGTCCAAACGGTAATGCTCTGGCTCTTCCTGCTGCTTATTGATGAATGCCAGAGCTTCCAAATCGTAATCAAAAACTTGGCCTTTCTTATCCGCCAGCTTCAGGAACGCGTCATACAAGGAATCCAAATTGTAATCTTTGTCCTGATAACCCATTTCTTCCATCCGGTGCTTCACTGCGGCACGACCAGAGCGGGAAGTCAGGTTTAACTGCACTTCTTTCAAACCGATGGATTGTGGGGTCATGATTTCGTAGTTTTCGCGATTTTTCAGCACGCCATCCTGATGAATACCGGAGGAGTGAGCGAATGCATTGCTACCGACAATAGCTTTGTTTGCAGGTATTGGCATATTGCATAATTTACTGACCAATTGGCTAGTACGGTAAATTTCTTGATGATTAATATTGGTATGTACGCCCAACATGTTTTCGCGCACTTTAATGGCCATGATCACTTCTTCCAGTGAACAGTTACCTGCGCGCTCACCCAAACCATTAATAGTTCCTTCTACCTGGCGTGCCCCGGCTTGCACTGCGGTAATGGAGTTAGCAACCGACATACCCAAATCGTCATGGCAATGGACCGAGATAATGGCTTTATCAATATTCGGTACACGCTGATACAAGTCAGTGATGATGCCGCCGAATTGATATGGTGTGGTGTAGCCGACGGTATCAGGAATATTGATGGTAGTAGCACCGGCATTGATTGCGGCTTCTACGATACGGCACAAGTTGTCAATTGGGGTACGGCCTGCGTCTTCGCAAGAGAATTCTACGTCATCGGTATAGTTGCGGGCGCGTTTCACTGAATGTACCGCCATCGCCAACACATCATCAAACGAGCGCTTTAATTTGGATTCTATATGTAAGGTAGAGGTCGCCAAAAACACGTGGATACGGAATGCCTCGGCAATACGCAAAGCTTCTGCGGCAACATCTATATCTTTATCTACACAGCGGGCCAAAGCACAAACCCGGCTATTTTTCACTTGCTGCGCGATGGTGCGCACGGATTCAAAATCGCCAGGTGAGGAAACCGGGAAACCGACTTCCATGACATCAACACCCATCCTTTCCAGTGCTAACGCGATTTGCAGCTTCTCTTTTACACTCAGGCTGGCTTGCAATGCTTGTTCACCGTCGCGCAAGGTTGTATCGAAAATAATGACTTGTTGGCTCATGGGTTATTCCTTGTCGTGTTTACTTTTGCGCTTAGCGGGTAAAAAAAAACCCGCGCATTTGCGCGGGCTTGTTAATCTTGATGACTGAATCAGTTCTGATTTCCGTCCACCAACATACCGCGCAAGGGAGATGCGTTAAGTAGTAGGCTTAGTAGACGGGTTGAGTAGAACATAATTTTTCAGTTTCTCATTAGTTAAAATATTGCGTTGCATAAATTGATACGTGAATTCTATGGTTGTGTCAACATTTGTTTAAAATGGCGTGTTCAACTGGTTACACGGACTCTAAATTCCTTATAACGACATATAAAACCTAAAAATTAAACTTTTAAGTTTTATCATCTAAAAATCCAAGATATTTTTTTTACTTTGTTTGGTATAACGTTAAGATTATGGATTATTGTTCTCTTTACGATTTTATGAACGGATGGACTATTTACTCTCAGCTTATGGCCTGTTAAAAACCGCGTTAGGGAATAGGGGTGCTGAGAAGAGTTAAACGTAATAGGTTAATAATCAAATAATCCCACAGTAGTGGATCTTATTTTTTATTTATATAGATAAGAGGTTTATATATATTATATTTTATCTTATCACCTGGATTGGTTCATGTTTCTTATATTTTATGACTATTTATATTAATTATAACTAGATCAATGTCAAAACTCCTCGCTATTATTGTTTTTTTAAGATCAATTAAGGATTAATAAGTTATAAGTGGAGAATTTATTATTCATTAATGCCATAGTTGTTAATGTTCTCATTTTGTGATGTGATCATGTCAAGGTTATATTTTAATGCTGACAAGATGTTGTCTTGTTATTGATAATGTAGATTAGTTTTATTCACCATGCAAAATATTTTGCATATGTTCATTGTTTATATGTATGCCTATGGATATTTACTGATCACCAAATGCATTAGGTGTGATTTATGTTTTCGCACTTATACAAGGATGAGACTCGATTCTACCTCGTTGAGGTATTAAAGAGAATATTGGTATCATTAATGATAAGTGTTCAAAGATATTTTGAAAGAGAGACAAATATCTATGAGGTTATTTATTAATCATGCCATCTGCATAAAGCTTAGTGGAGTTAAGCATGTTTGAACACAACTTAGTAATCGACAGTCAAGTCACTAAAAAGGAAGGTAACGATGTTCATTTACGCAGTGTTGACCTTAATCTATTAACTGTTTTCGATGCTGTGATGCAAATGCATAATGTCACGCGCGCAGCACAGTCACTGGGAATGTCCCAGCCTGCGGTAAGTAACGCTGTTGCTCGTCTTAAAGTGATGTTTAATGATGAATTGTTCGTGCGTTATGGTCGAGGTATTCAGCCAACGGCCAGAGCGCGACAGCTTTTTGGCCCTGTTAGGCAAGCATTGCAATTAGTACAAAATGAGTTGCCAGGTGCGGGGTTTGAAGCTAAAAACAGTGGGAGAGTATTTAATCTATCTATTTGTAGCCCTCTGGATATCAGGTTGATAGCGCCAATTATACAACGAGTTAATCAATTAGCACCTAATGTTCAGCTCATTGTTAGATCTTACCTTAATGAGAATATTGAGCATCAATTACGTTATCAAGAAACAGAGTTTGTGATAGGTTATACCAAATTCGAACGTTCAGATTTTCACCATGTCTCATTATCCAATGATGAATTAGTTTTAGCTGTATCTAAAAATCACCCACGTATTGATAATTCAATTACGCAAGAACAACTCCTTTCTGAATTACATGCGATTGTCTCATTGGATAAAGTGGGTTCTTTCAGCCAACTTTATTATGAATCAGCTATTAGCACTAAAACTATTGCTTATGAAAGTACTGATATGAACAGTGTGCTGAATATTGTATCTCAAACTAGTTTTGTCGCCATTGCTCCTCGCTGGTTGGTTCAAAAATACAGTGAAGCGCTTAATCTGAAACTGATTTCCTTACCTTGGGAAGAAACATGTCGCCCATGTTACCTCACCTGGCATGAATCAACGGATAGAGATAAAGGACATCAGTGGATGAAAGAACTACTCAGCCAGCTTAGTATTCCTTCTTAATTATTATCGTTAAGTCCTGCTGCTGAAGTTGTCTTATTCTCAGTGGCAGGCAAGGGCCGCAGTTACCTTTAACATCATTATTTCTGGTGTTTAATTATGATCTAATCCAGCCAAATACTTTTATCCGCTTTAATTCCCTCTCCATGACTCTGACTGCTGTATTTTTCGTCAAAATCGATTTCAGCTCACACTTCTGTGCCGAATTTTATTTGCCATAGCCTATAGAGTGAGTAGACTGCGCGAAAAAAAGTGAACGCATGTAAGCTGAAAGCTAACAGGCAAAAAGTGGCGGTACACTTTAACGAATGATTTCCCAGCGAGCTGCGACGTTTATGACCCAAATATTAGATCAATACCACCTTGTGCGCCGTTTGCGCCAACAAATAAGCCAGAGAACCGACAAAGTCGCCTTTCGTGAATGGTCGCCAGAAGGCGAAAATCAGCTGACCTGGCGGCAGATTGATGCGCACGTAACGCGGATCTCTGCGGCTTTGTTGTCCTTGGGCGCTGCCATCCAAGAGCGTATTGGGATTTTTGCTAATAACAGCATGGCATGGTCATTGGCGGATTTAGCTATTTTACAGATTCGTGGCGTGAGTGTGCCGTTGTATGCCACCAATACAACGGCTCAAGCGGCTTATGTAGTGAATGATGCTGATGTGCGTATTTTGTTTGTCGGTGGACAAGCACAATTTGACGTTGCGATCACACTCAAGCCGCTGTGTCCGCAGCTTAGCCATATTGTTGTATTAGATCCTGGTGTTGATTTACGTGGTTGCGAATATGCTCAACATTTGGCTGATTTTGAACAACAACCAGATGCCGTACAACAGCATCTATTAACCGCGCGTATAGACGGTTGCGATTTAAGTGACTTATTCACCTTGATCTATACCTCAGGTACCACCGGGGAACCGAAAGGTGTGATGCTGGAGTACCGAAATATGGCGGCTCAGCTCTACTTACATGACCAACGTTTGACTCTGACATCTGACGATACTTCTCTTAGTTTCTTGCCGCTGTCTCATGTGTTTGAGCGGGCCTGGAGTTTTTATGTCATGCATACTGGCGCGCAAAATGTGTATATCAGTGACACTAATTGGGTACGCGCAGCGATGCAGGCAGTAAAACCGACCGTCATGTGTGCGGTTCCCCGTTTCTACGAGAAAGTGTTTAGTGCCATTAATGACAAAGTTGCTCTGGCGAAATGGCATCGCCGGATGTTATTCCGCTGGGCGGTAGGATGTGGCGAGCGCAAATTCCAAAATTTGCAAAGTGGGCAAACCTCATCGTGGTTCTCTGAGCAGATGTATAAGCTGGCAGATCGTTTAGTCTTGAGTAAATTGCGCGGTGTTCTGGGTGGGAAAGTTCGCTTTTTACCGGCCGCAGGTGCTCGACTGGATGATAATATCATTCTGTTTTTCCAGGCAATTGGTATCAATATCAAATACGGCTATGGCATGACAGAGACCTGCGCCACCGTTTCTTGTTGGGAAGAAAAAGATTTCCATTTTGGCTCTATCGGTAAGCCATTACCGGGGATCGAGGTGCGTCTGGGCGCTGAAAATGAAATTCAGGTGCGCGGTCCGATTGTGATGCGCGGCTATTTCAATAAACCCCAAGAGACGACGGAGTCTTTTACGGAAGATGGATGGCTCAAAACAGGTGATGCCGGCGCATTAGATCCTCAGGGGAATTTATTCATCACTGAACGGCTGAAAGATTTGATGAAAACCTCCGGTGGAAAATATATTGCGCCGCAGATGATTGAAGGCACCTTGGGTCAGGATCGATTTATCGAGCAGATTGCTATTATTGCCGATACCCGCAAATTTGTTTCGGCGCTGATTGTTCCGTGTTTCGAATCACTGGAAGAATATGCTCATTCGATAAATCTGAAATACCATGACAGATTAGAACTGTTGCGCCATAGCCATATTGTCAGTTTGTTTGAGCAACGGCTGAAAGATATGCAAAAAGAGTTGGCAAAGTTTGAACAAGTTAAGCGTTTTACTCTGTTGCCGCAGGCCTTCACGATGGAGACCGGTGAATTGACTCCGACCATGAAATTACGGCGTAAAATCATTCTTCAGCGTTATCAGAATGAAATTGACTCCATGTACCGCGACTGATCCAGCATCATTTTCACTGTAACGGCCGATATCTGTCTGATGATAGCGGCCGTTGCTGACTTTCTGACCACACGTCTCTCTTCTCCTCTCTCTTTGCGCGCAGTGACTATTTTGCTGCACCTGATGTGCAAAAATTCTCAGCCTGATTTAGTTCTTTGATTAATGAGTAAGTCGGCGCGAAAAACAAGTTTGTGGGAGCTCAGGCAGTGTTTTATTTTTCTGATGAAGAAAAATCCAGTTTGTGACCAACACAATTGCCTTTAACACAGATAATTGCTGTTTGCCTGCCAGAAATTCTGACGTTATGTTAATAAGTTAGTTATGTTAATAAACATTAGAACTATAACAAACAAAGATAGGAATACAGGGCGTTGTGCCTTTCCTACCGGATTTCGTGGAAATGATTTCCCGTTATCCAATGAGCAAACTAAGCCTGGAGGCAAAACCCATGGAGATGTTGTCAGGAGCCGAGATGGTTGTCCGATCGTTA
>NZ_JBLWEX010000128.1:0-11223 GCF_048323875.1 Yersinia sp. LJYL362 | reverse complement strand
AGAGAAAACCCTTAAAATCAATAGCGCCATAGAGTGTTCGCAGTGCAGAATCTGCGGGAATTTCCTCATCGGTAATACAGCCTTTTGATGAGGTAATCAACCGATTCCGTGGGTGATCAGCGGCAAACTCCGGATCAGTTTTGGTCAGATAAACATTGTGTTGGTTAGCCGCGTAGTAAGCCAAATGCTTATGCTCAATACCTTCTTGCTTAATACTATTCAGGGCCTGTGGTAATAGAAAATTAGATAAAACCAAGGCACCGTAGGTTTCTAAGGTACTTTTGGATTGTGCAATGAATGCCGGGTCGTTGATCGGATGGGCAGTCATATCAATTATCTCAGCGAGTTTCTGCATATGTCCCCACAATTGTGTTAAATGTCACTTGGTTGCTACATCTAACTTGGTTGCCATATCTAACTATATAGGATTATTTGCAACCAGAATAATAATAAAATGTTATCGTCAGGTTGAGTTTAGCTATGGGGAAGGGAGTGAAGTATAAATATCTTTGCTAGCTGAATGCATAATGAACTGGCATAATTGGTTTATGACCGTTTGGGCACGCTTTCTGCCGGGTGCGCCGTTATTAAAATAAAATACGACTTATTATTTAACCTATAAATTGGACTTAAGTGCAATTTATAGGATACCTCTGTGGTTTTTACGGCGCTTAATTGGTGTAAAGAGTATCTGTAAGAAGAATTATTTATTAAAAATTGCCCTTAAAGGCAGAATAAAAATTATTATTTTAAGATAGGGGCATATAAACCATCGTGGCTAAGAGAAAATCTACTGGTACCGTCTGGGTTGTCCTACTGATCGTGGCTTTAGGGCTGATGACCGGGATCCCAAGAGAGGCGTGGATTGCACTGAGTGCGGCTATCTTATGCATGTTTTTTGTCTGGCAGAATCTCAGAGGGACCAAGCGGCCCACAATTCCGTCGATTAATACCGATATGCAAAAAACTGCGGCGGTTCCGGATCTGGGCGATTATCAAATAGCTCCTTCGCAATTAGAATCAGAACAAACCATTGTCCCAGATGAAGCCAATAAGAAACCCACTGTTGATGAAGCAAAAAAAACCAAGGAAAAACAGCCTGATGTATCGCGAGGTTCTTTAGCTCGAGCATCATGGCTACGCCCTGGGGAGTTGGCGGTGGTTGCCGGAATAAACTTACCCGATGGTATGATTTATATTGGTAATAAATACAAAAGTAACCGCACCGGTGCAGAGCCAGCATTTATTAACCCATCAATGGATGTCGCGACAGAAGAAATAGATATCTCATTGCCGCTTATTGATAGTGCACCGGATTACTCGACTTGTTCGCCTGAAGCGAGAAGAGGGTATTTACAGTGGTTAGCCGAAGGGCGCAAATCTCCCACCGCAGATATTGGCTATATTTTCTTATTTTTCTATGGTTTAGAGCATCGCGTACTCATTGATGCGGCTATCGACCCAATAGCAAAGAAAGAACTTCCTATTATTGAGGCTGAAATTAATCGCCTGCTAAATATTTATGGAAAAAATAACGCATTTAATCATTATGCACAGAATTTATTAGTTTATATTTCCCGAGTGAATATAGATGAGAAACTCTATCTCTCCGCGCCACCTGCAACTCGCGAAGCTTCAACTGAACTACCGCTAGCTTTATTGGTTGGGTTGGGGCAATTAGCCCTTGATCAGAAACCACTCCCGGCACCATGGGCACTCGCATGGGGAGAGGCTGACCCGGCTATTAACCAAAATATCTCCATGGCACATTGTGCGGATGTTTTTGCTACTCTGTTCTGTCAGCGTTATCAGGAGCAGTATGGCGACGGATTTTTATTACCGGTTAATAAAACCAAGTTGCAAATATTCTATCGCCCAGCGTCAGCGGGTTTGATGGGGCAAGAGTTCTTCCAACAAATTGCCGATCTGCCCAATGTTGCTGTGTGTAAAGCGCATCGCGATAAGCTGCGAGCACTATTTGAAGCATGCCAACAAGAGCTTGATATTTATAACCGCTTTGCCAGTGTTAATCCGAAGAAAAAAATGTCACTGGAAGGGCAGTTATTAATGCCGGAGGCATTGTGGTCTGCGGCATTAAAAACTGAATTAGAGAATATCAAAGCCCGGGTCGGTTACGGGTTATTGATGGTCACATTGGGTGAGCTGTTTCTTCAACTCAGTACCGCCTGTGGCACCAAGCCATTAGAGCGCTTATCGCGCAGCCATGTTATGGCATTAACTTATGCATTAGCTTCTTTGCAAGTGGGTATTGAGCCTGATGTCCGGGCAGATAATCGTACCCCTGTATTACAAGATGCTGTTGCATTGTTTCCTATTGAATCGCTGGTTGCGGAGTCGGCAACCTTTGATACCTACCGTGTCACGATGCTGACTGTCGAACTTGCCTGTGCTGCGGTGATGTTTGATGGAAGTATCGCTGAACCTGAATCGCTAATATTGACCCGACACATTGATGCCTGGGGCTTCCTGAGCCCTGGTCAACGGATGCGCCTAAAGGCCTATTTGCAACCAGGTATTCGGAAAAGTAATACATTGCTGGCGCTGAAAAATAACTTAGAGCCGCTTTCACTGGAAAATCGCCGAATTATAGCGCGGTTCCTGGCTCACTTGATTCAGGTCGAAGGCACTATTACACCACCAGAAGTGAAGTTCCTTGAACGGGTATATAAACGTTTTGGTCTGGACAGTAAATTGGTTTATGCCGATCTTGATAGCCGTGCAACGCCAATGACATTAAGTCTACCTTCGGCGGCCATTGATGTAGTGACTGATGTCGATCGCGTTAATCTGTTGAAAAAAGAAAGTCAGGAGTTGGTAACATTACTTGAGGATCTGTTTGTTACGCCAACGGCTGCGGTACAAACCACGGAAGAAATTAATCCGCGTTCGATGGCCGCAATTACCGCTAATTTGGCTGATAGCGTGGTGACATTGTTAAAATTACTGATTTCACGTGATGCTTGGGAACGTGAAAAATTGCTGGATATCGCCGCTGATATGGAAGTTAAACTTGAAGACGCGCTGGTTGAAATTAACCGTAAGGTATTAGCTGCGTTTGATACCCCGTTAATTACCGGTGATGCCACTATTACAATAGATCGTGATATATCCGCTGCGCTGTTGTTATGAACAGTATCTAAAATACGCCTGGCTTGAGCTGGGCCGCAATACTCGCTACCATAGCGCGCCTAATAATGCCAAAAGTCAGAGAGACAATAGTAATGAAATACCAATGGATACTGTTCGATGCGGATGAAACTCTATTCCACTTTGATGCTTATCAAGGGCTAAAGCTGATGTTCTCGCGCTTTAATGTGGATTTCTCCGTACAAGATTTCGACCATTATCAGTTGGTTAACAAACCGCTCTGGGTAGATTATCAGGACGGTAAAATATCGGCAGCCGAATTACAAAGCACACGTTTTGAAATGTGGGCTGAAAAGCTGGGTGTGACGGCAACTCGCCTGAACAGCGAGTTTTTAATTGCTATGGCCGATATCTGTTCACTGTTACCTGGTGCGCGTGAGTTAGTCGATGCCTTAAGCGGTAAAGTGAATATGGGCATCATTACTAATGGTTTCACCGAATTGCAGACTATCCGATTGGAGAGAACCGGGTTAAAAAATATTTTTTCTCCGCTGATTATCTCAGAGCAAGTCGGTGTAGCTAAACCCGATGTTGCTATATTTGAGCATGCATTCAATTTAATGAATAACCCAGCGAAAGAAAATATTTTGATGGTGGGAGATAACCTCCATTCGGATATTCAGGGCGGTATCAATGCAGGTATTGATACTTGCTGGCTTAATACTAGTGGCGCAGTGGTAGATGATAATATTGCACCACGTTATCAAGTCAGTTCACTGGCCGAATTACAAAAATTATTGTTGGCGTAATTTAACGCGATTTCATGAAATAAGGGCGGTTAACGATATATTGTCGATACCGCCCTTATTATTTTCTCCATACCAGCCGTTGCGCCGGCCAGTATGGGTAAATGCGAATGCACTATTGCCGCTGATTAGCGACTAAGTCTTCAACTTGATCAAAAATAGGCATTTCTGAGTCAAAACGGCAAACCTGAAGTACGTCTTCGAGTTTTTCCAGTTGGCTTATCATTTGCTGCAAACGCTGGTCATCTAATACCTGCAACCAAATACGGCTCTCTTCGCCGCCAGCCAGCGGCATACACAATATCCCGTCAACGTTAAAGGCGCGGCGGGCAAATAAACCACAGATATGGGACATGACCCCAGGGTGGTTGCGTACTGTTAACAATAGCGTGACGCGTGCAGAAGAGACGAGTTGACCAGTCATATTATTCACCTCCAATCATATCGATATTTGCTGCACCCGGCGGCACCATTGGATATACCTTTTCATCTACATCAATCAGAGCATGAATAAGTACCGGGCCAGGGCGATTTAATGCCTCATGCAATGCGCTATAAGGATCACTGGCAGTATTGAGGTCACAAGTTGAGAAACCAAATCCTTCTGCAATATGAATAAAATTAGTGCGATAAGGGTAGTCTGCGGCAAAAATTCGCTTACCGAAGAACAGGTCTTGTTGCTGATGGACTAACCCGAGTGACTGGTTATTCATCAAAATAATCTTAACGTTAAGTTGCTCTTCCGCAGCCGTCGCCATCTCTTGAATATTCATCATCAGGCTGCCATCACCGGAAAAACACACCACTTTTGCTTGCGGTTTGGCCAGTGCGGCACCAATTGCCGCGGGTAAACCAAACCCCATAGTGCCCAGCCCACCGGAGGTTAACCACTGGCGGGGTCGATGCAGAGGATAGGCCTGAGCCACCCACATCTGATGCTGACCGACATCGGTGGTAATAATGGTTTCATCATCCAATGCGGCGGCGGCGGCACGAATCAAACCATAGTGGCACAGTGGATTTTCGCTGTTGGGCTGATTGAATGGGAATTCGCGCTGCATATCGCTAACCTTGCTACGCCATTCACTGCGCGTTTGTGTTTCGATCAAGGGTAGCAAGTGAGTTAATACCTGCTTGATATCCGCATTCATCGCCAAATGTGGCCGGCGAATTTTACCTAGTTCAGCCGGGTCAATATCAATATGAATGATACTGGCATCAGGGCAGAACTGTTCGGCTTTTCCGATAGCCCGATCATCAAATCGCGCACCGAGCACAATCAATAAATCCGCTTGTTGCATGATGAGATTGGTGGATCGCGCGGCATGCATACCTAACATGCCTAATGATAATGGATGGTCAACCGGCATGGTGCCTAATGCCATTAGTGTCATGGTGGTGGGCAAACCGGCTTGTTCGGCCAGTTGTATAGCTTGCTCATGGGCTTCAGAACTGACGATTCCGCCGCCAAGATAGAGCACCGGCCGCGCAGCGCTGTTGATCATTTGCGCGACGGTTGCAATGGCAATAGGGTCAATCGGGCAGGGCTTATCGGCGAAGCCTGGCTCCGGCAGGTTATCAAGCTCGATTTCCGCCGTTTGTACATCTTTGGGAATATCAATCCATACCGGGCCGGGGCGGCCAGATTGTGCAATGCGAAATGCCGCCGGGATGACTCGTGTCAATTCGCTGATATCACGCACCAGATAATTGTGTTTGGTTATAGGGATCGATATGCCGTAGGTATCGACTTCCTGGAATGCGTCAGTACCAATCATTGAGGATGAGACTTGTCCGGTGATGCAAACCAGGGGAATCGAATCTAGCTTGGCATCGGCGATTGCGGTAACCAAATTGGTCGCACCTGGGCCACTGGATGCCAAACAGACCGCAGTTTGTCCTGAGGCTCGGGCCATGCCCTGAGCCATAAAACCTGCGCCTTGCTCATGCCGCGCCAGTACATGGCGGATAATGCGACTTTGCCCCAGAGCATCATACAGCGGAAGCGCGGCTCCACCTGGAATGCCCGCAACAGTGGTAATGCCTTGCTGTTCCAGCAAACGAACTATTAATTGGGCGCCTGTATAACGCATGGTTACATCCTTCATCAGGGCCGGTAGCTAACAGAGTGGGGCTAAAAAGAAACCCCGCTCGGCTGGCGCCGGCGGGGTTTGGGAATCTTTCTGGATTCGGTACCCGTTACGGCGCGCTGCCGACCACTACCACCACCACGCGCACGACGACTACCGCGTCAACATGCGCGGCGTTTAGTAGAGCGAAATGGGCAGTGGAATAGTTCACGGGGTATCTCATCAATAAATGTTGTAAGTGTAATAAGTAAAATAAGTGTAGTGAGCCTTAAGAGATAAACACGCTTTTATAAAAGGTACAAGAGCGGCGAATAGCCAGAATGCAAAAATCGAAGATTGATCACAAAGTGATGCAAGATGATATCAAGTGAGTCAGTATTTAATTAACTGAAAAATAAAGGAGAACTCATTTCAGATAAAAAACCTTCCCAGAATTGCACTGGGAAGGGCGAAAAATAGGTTACAGCACCGCTATTGGCTGGATGGGTTTTAATATGGCAGCTAATTGTGCTTGGTGCTGCTCGCTGATTTCACTGCTGGCGGAATAACCCTCATTGTGAATAATCATTTCACCTAAGCCAACCAACCAATCATAAATATAAAATGCCGTATTATTGGTGGGTGTGGGGGCCAATTTGGTCAGCCTTTGTGCTGCGCCTACCGGTGTTGCGGATGTCGGGATGCGCGCAAAAATCTTATAGCCCCGGTTAATGCGGCTATCTGGCCGTTGAGTTTCACTGATTTGTAGGAATCCGAGCCAGGCCACGAAATCACCCAACACCGTCAGGGCGCGAGAGACTTGACGATCGGCCTTAGTGTCGCGATGCAAACTGATTTGCTCATTGTCAGCCAGTATTTTAACCAATTGCCCGGTGACATCTAATCGAATGCTGGCGGTTATTAACTCAGCGACTAGCAACTCAATAGTCGGTTTGGTGATCCCCAATAACTCAATGAGCGGCCCGTTATCGGGTAACTGCCGTAGGTGATTAACCCAGTAGCGTTGCACATTCGCGGCATATTGAGTTTCATCATCCCCACCAGACTGCATAGCAGTTGGCGTCGGTTGTTCTGGTGATAAAGATGCGTCGCTAAACAAGTCAATATCAATGCCAATACTGAACGGATCGTGATGACTGTCACCAGCGGTTATCAGCTCAGCAACCCGATTTTGTTGTTGCAAATACAAAGCCCGCAACTCATCGCGCGCAGGTAATAATCGCTCCAGCAACTCACCATGCAGGCCTGTTCGGGTTTGCAGTGCTTTAAGCAATGTTTCTGCGATGCGCTGCTTTTGTTCTGATTCATTGGTGACTGGCTGATACCAACTGGCCAGCATGTTCTCAGTCAATTCGCGTTGCAGTTCATTAAGCTGCTCGGTGATGCGTTCGGCCTTAATATCACGGCGAATTTCTTGTGTCAGATAACTCACCATGCGTTCTATGCCGCGAGTATCCAATGCCAGCAAGGTACCCCAACTGCTATCACCGGGCTGACCAACATAGCGCTGTACCGCTTCGTCATGGTTTTTTGCACCATCTGAAGCTTTTGCGCCATTAGAAGCAATACGCTGGTCGAAAGGTGTTAGCGCCCAGATAAGGCCAGGATTACGGCGCGAACGCACTTGGGCATTTTCGCCCTGAGACTGTTTAACCCAATAATCCAGTGACTTACCTGCGGTTTTAACATCGCTACGGTGACTCACTGCATTGCAGACCAACAGCATATTGATTTGTTGCCTCTCCGTATAACGCTCAAGGAGATAGGCGTTTTTTGCCCATGATAACGACGACGCCAGCGCATAGGGCGAATGCGATAATTGCGTTGGCGTATCAAATTCATCACCAAAATCAGGAAAATCTAATAATTCTACCGATTCGAATACATTTTCAGTGGCAGACATCCGTAATGGGATCTGTAGTTCCACTGCTAAAAATGTTAACTCAGCTAGTGACAATGTCACCGATTTTCCGGCAAGAGTTTCTTTCAAGGGTAGTACTTGAATCTGAGTATCAGCAGGGGTGTTCAGATCATTGAGCGTGGCGACATTCATAATGCCGTTGGCAGGCAACAACATGTCATCAACTAACACACTGAGCGGGGCCAGTAACTGTGGTGCGCTATCCAGATGCTGTAATGTATAGGCAAAATGACGATAAGCATCCGTCAATGGCTGCGATTCGGCCCACAGCAGCGAAAATAAACTAGCCCGATCATCAATTCGTAAATAAGGTGCCAATTCAATGGCGACCGGCCAGAAATGCGCTTCCAATCTCTTTTGGCGCGGTGCGTCATGGCGAACCAGATAATCCCACAGGCTAATGACATCATCAGGGGTTATCCCGGCAATCGCAGTCTGTTGCTTGCGCAGCGTCAATTGCTGGAGATGGTCGGTAATATGTTGCTCACTCAGTGAGTGCTGCACCACGTCTTGCTGACTATGACGCAGATACGCGCCCACCACTATTTTAGCCAGCTCAATTTCATTCAGTAGCGAAAGTTGTACTGGATGAGTTTCATGATTGATAGCCACCTGGTGGCTAAATCGCGTCACCAGACCACTGGCTTGGTAGCCGGGTTTAATTTGCTGCCAAAAGTTAAGTGTCTTTCCCGCCAGAGTGGTTTCCAACTGACCGTTTTCATCGGCAATCAGCGCTGAAATCAAATGCTGTTTTCCGGCAGGAGATTGTCCAAAAAAGCCAATACTCATTGGCGTTAATGACATTTCAGCCAGATGGCGTGCCTTATTACGCTGGCGACGCAGTTTGACGGTCAGTTGATCAGCTTCAATATCCAAACGAATGGCATGTTGGCGCGTATTGTTAATCCAATCAATCGTCTGATCAATGCCTTGTGTAACCTGTTGCAACTGGCTATTGAGCTGTCGGCTGGTTAATGATTTCATTTTTTAAATACGCTCCCACTATCAATCCAATAATGGGTTGATGCTGAACCATTGCTGGCTAGTGTGTTTAATTTAAGACGCAGATGATGTAGTGGAACACGGCTGCCATCTTGCAGTACCGCGTCGGCTATCTCAAAACGTTCCGGGCTACTGTTTTTATCAACGGCACCTTTGACGAGTTTCAATCTGACATACAAGGCACCGTCTCCAGCAACTTTACGCGCCAGTTCTTGATCGACAATCGATAAGGTATAGAGCGGGGATGCTGGCCAGCGGTCATTATCAAGCTGGCGGAACCCCAGACATGATGTGCCTCTGACCTGAAAGCGCACGTCAGATGGCAGGGTAAAATCCGTACTATCAAGATCGATATCGCGATAGTAGACATTTTCATCGGTCAGGGCATCGTTGCTGCCCAGCATGCCAAGATAGCGGATGGTCGAATAAGGCTGGAAGTCACCGGCTTTGAAGTAAAAACCGGCTAGCCGTAAATCGAGTGACAACAAACACAGCATTGCCCCCACCGCAGCGGTGGATTTAGGATTATCGATTCGGCCCTGTTTGTTAAATGGATACCAATCGTTGGTATGGTATCCATCCAGCGAAAGAATACGGTTATTAGGCAGCGGCTGTAAGTGGCGGAATAGGGCCTGAATGCCTGGGAAGCGCGAAGGGCGCCCCGTCAATAACAACACATCGCAACTGTAGAGCGACACCACTTCGGACAGCGAACGCAGGTTTTGAGTAATACTCATCCGGTTAGATAAAAACTCGCCGTGCAATTTACTTAATTTCAATACCAGCGGCACCTGCAAGATATCAAATGCCCCAGCATCGGCGGCCAGTTCACGCTGAACTTCGCTGTTAATGTATTCCAACACCTTCGATGTTGGTTGCTGCGATAATAGCTCACCAAAGCTGGCGTCGATCTCTGCGTTGGTATCCAGTGGGTCAAAGCTTTCATAAGCTTCCAAAATAGCTCTGCCTACTGGCATAAATATCTGTAAGGTGGCTTGCTGACGTAACGCCGATTGCCCATCCATTCGGCCATCATTACCGAACAGCCTATCCATCAGCGCATCAGTATTGGCAATAGCAACTTTCTTCAGCCGAGCCTGTAGGGCTGGCAAAATATAGAGCTGAATAACATCCAGCAAAATATCGTCACCCGCGACTTTAAACCCCTCGCGGAACAGTAGACGCGGGCTGATTTTGACATTATTGCCCATACCATCATCCAACCAGTATTGCGTAATGGCTAGATCCGTGGTGCCGCCACCAATATCAATTGAGGCGATTCGTAAGGTTTTCCCTGCGGTTTCGCCCGACTCCAGTTGCTTGTCTGGCCGTGCCATGCTGGCAAAAAACGCGGCAGTACGCCCACCGAAGTTAACCTGGGTTTCGTTATACAGATAAACCATCTGACCACAGGTGGCTTCATCCCATTCCATCTGAACCGTCGGCACCAAGACCCGGCTTTTAGCGCGGTCTTGCTCAGAGACCTGTTTTTGCTCAAAGATCGGTTTTTGCTCAAAGATAAAATTATCATCTGCTGGATGCCAACCCATGGATTTCCACACCAGTGCAATAGCTTCATTCATCCGACGGCGGAAAATCTCCCGCTCGGGTTTGGGCATGGCTGACGGCAGAGTGAGAATAATGGCCCGCAGCTGGCGCGGGGCGTTGGCATGAGTCATTTTCAAGCGCTGTGCTGCGCTGTTTATTTGCATCAGCGCCTGTGCCAGTAGCTCCGATAACATAAATGTCATCAATGAACTACGGCTATAATGTGGCGAAAATACTGGCAGCCGCTCATCAACTGGCACGCTGTACAGGGGCTGGCCGTCATCATTCACCAGATGGGTCAGCGGCAATGCGGTGGCTAAGGGTTCATGTAGTTGCGCAGTTTGCGTTTCATTGAAACGCCAGCCTGGGGCATAGGTTTCTTCATCCCACAAATAGCGGCGTGGGCTAGAAATACCGGTAGAACCTTCGGTACCCAACCGGTGCAGCGCCATACGGCTGGCTTCATTACCGACACGAGTAATAGACGGCCAGACAAAAGCATCATCACGGCCACTTTCTACTGAAAAATTCTGTTTGCCGAACTTAGCTTGAGCGAACTCAACCCGGCTCTCAAACAACTCATTATAAAGGTGGTGAGGCTCACTCAAATCGCGGATTTGTAATTCATAGGTTTGTTTCAGACCATGACTTTCGTCGCTACTGTCTTCCACCAAAATACCGCAGGTATGAGAGTTACCGACATCAAGAATAAGGTCGACATTCACTGCGGGTTCTTGCAGGGTGCTGG